>DASXIG010000419.1:0-7758 GCA_036498105.1 Xanthobacteraceae bacterium
TGATGCCGGCATCGGCGCACAGATGCAGATACCACAGCATGTGACATGCGGAGAGCGAGGCGACCAGGAGCTCTTCCGGATTGTAAAGCGTCGCATCGCCCCGGAATGCCGGGTCGGACGAGCCGGCGATGGGAGCTTTGCCCGCGCAACGCACCTCGTAACGGCGCTGATAAGCACTATAGCCGCTAGTGCCGGAGCCGGCATTGCCGGTCCACACGATTTGAGCTTCATAGCGATGGGTTTTGGAGGTTTGCATGATGACGCCGCAGTCTTCGTCAGAGGCTCTCGTCAGCCAGTCTTTTGTTCGCATCATGGCGGCGTACAACGCGGAGATGAACCGCCGCATCTATGCTGCCGCGGGGCGGCTCCCGGACAGCGCACGGTGGCTTGCGCGTGGGGCATTCTGGGGCTCGATTCACGGCACGCTCTGCCACCTCCTGTGGGGCGATCAGATGTGGATGTCCCGTTTCGACGCCTGGCCCAAGCCCAATGTCGGCATCAAAGAGAGCGCGACCCTGATTGCCGATTTCCAGGAGCTTTCCCGGGCGCGGTGTGATGCCGATGCGCGAATTTCGAGCTGGGCTGAACGCGTTAGCGAAGCCTGGTTGGCCGAAGAGCAGGTCTGGTTCAGCATGGCGGCGAACCGGGAGCAGCGACAGCGGCGCAGCCTGTTGGTGACGCACCTGTTCAACCATCAGACCCACCACCGCGGGCAGGTGCACGCCATGATCACGGCCTGCGGAGAGCAGACGGGCGACACGGATCTGTTTTTAGTCGTAGGCAATTCATGAGACGAGTCGTGAGCGAAAAGTCTTTGAGCGACTGGGATGCCCGTCAATATCTCCGGTTCGAGGATGACCGCACGCGTCCCTCGCGCGATCTCCTGGCGCAGGTGCCGCTCGCGCGCGCGCGCCTGGTCATTGATCTCGGTTGCGGCCCCGGCAACTCGACCGAGCTTCTGCTCGAGCGCTATCCCGAGGCCAGGGTGATCGGGCTCGATTCATCCCCCGAGATGCTGCGGCAGGCGCGCGAACGGCTGCCGCAATGCAGCTTCGCTCAGGCCGAGCTCGCGACCTGGCGCCCCGAAGAGCCTGCCGACCTGCTGTTTGGGAATGCGGTCTTCCAGTGGGTGGCGGATCATCCGGCGGTACTGCGCCGGCTGGTCGAGGCCCTGCCGCAAGGCGGCGTGCTCGCGGTGCAGATGCCGGACAACACTGCCGAGCCCGCACAAGTCCTGATGCGGGAGGTTGCCGGCAAGGGTCCCTGGGCCGGCAATCCGGAAACGGCCGCGGCTGCCCGGGAGGATTTGCCGGCGCCCGAATTCTATTACGACCTGCTCAAGCCGCTGTGCGCGCACGTGGACGTCTGGCATATCGTCTACAACCACGTCATGCCCGGCCCGGAAGGCATCGTCGAATGGTTCAAGGGATCGGCGCTGCGCCCGTTTATCTCCACGCTCGATCCCGAGATGGGCAAGGATTTTCTCGCCGCTTACAGCGCCGAGGTCGCACGCCACTACACGCGACGCTTCGATGGCAAATGCCTGTTGAGATTTCCGCGTCTTTTCATCGTCGCGACGAAATAATAAGGGTGGTTGCTGATAGTGTTGCGTCACAAAGTACGCTCTGTCATTCCGGGGCCGCGAGCGGAGCCCGGAAATCCATAACCACAGGCCGGGGGGCGACGAGCGAACGAAGCACCAAACGCTGGGGTTATGGATTCCGGCCTCGCCTGCAAGTCGGTGAAACCGACTTGCGGGCGCCCCGGAATGACGGTGAGAGGAGGAAAAATCATGGATCTGAGCGTAGAAACGGCGGCGACGCAGTCCGCTCCGGTGAGTGCCATCGATGTGATTCCGACCGGTGCGGCGCTCGGGGCGGTCGTCAGGGGCGTCGATCTCAGAGATCTCAGCGAGGGGGCCTTCGCGCACATCGTCAACGCCTGGCATCAGCATTCGGTCTTGCTCTTCCGCGACCAGAGCCTCGGCGATCAGGACCTGATCGCATTCAGCCGGCGCCTCGGCGATCTCGACTGGGCGCCGATCCAGGAGAACGGCCGGCGATTCGTCGACGGGCTGCCGGAGATCTACATCGTCTCCAATGTTCTCGTGAATGGCGAGCCGATCGGCAGTCTCGGCGACGGCGAGGCCGTGTGGCACACCGATATGTCGTATCTCGACCTGCCGCCGAAGGCGAGCCTGCTCTATGCGCTCGAAGTCCCGACCACAGGCGGCAACACGTCGTTTTGCACCATGTACGGCATCTATGACGCGCTGCCCGCCGCGCTCAAGGACCGCATTGCGGAGCTGAAGATCAAGCACGACGGCACGTACAACAGCGGCGGCTATGTGCGCCAGGGCGTGACGGCGACCGATGACCCGCGCACCTCGCCGGGCGCCGTGCACCCGCTGGTATGCACGCATCCCGATACCGGCCGGCGCATGCTTTACCTCGGCCGGCGCCGCAATGCCTGGCTGATCGGGCTCGAGCTTGCGGAATCCGAGGCGCTGCTGGACGAGCTCTGGGAGTTGGTCGATCAGCCGCAATTCAGGTGGGAGCACGGCTGGCGGGTTGGGGACCTCGTGCTGTGGGACAATCGCTGCACCATGCACCGCCGCGACGCCTTCGATCCCCACAGCCGGCGGATCATGCATCGCACCCAGGTCAAGGGCGAGCAGCGGCCCTCCTGAGAATGCTGGCATGCGCCGACGCGATCTTCTCGTCTTCGGACCGGCATTCCTGGCGTGCTCGCCTCGTGCGGCATGCGCCCAGGCGAAATATCCCGACCGTCCGATCCGGCTTGTGATTCCATTTCCGCCCGGCGGAGGATACGACGCGGTCGGCCGCCCCTGGGCGGAGAGGATCAAGCCGCTCCTCGGCACCATCGTGGTCGAGAACCAGGGCGGCGGCGGCAGCTCGTTGGGCGCCGCTGCGGTCGCACGCGCGCGCCCGGACGGCTACACGATCCTCCTCGGCGGCTCGAGCACCCACATCACGGAAGCGACGCTCAAGAGCCGCCCGCTGTACGATCCGCTCAAAGAGCTGGAGCCGATCTCGAACATCGTGATGGCGCCTTTCGCGCTCGCAATCCACCCGGCCGTGCCGGCCAGCACGCTGAAGGAATTCATCGACTACGCCAAGGCCCATCCAGGCAGGCTGACCTATGGCCACGCGGGCGTGGGCTCGCTCAATCACCTGACCGGGGAATTGCTGAAGTCGCTGACCGGAGCCGATATCGTGCAGATTCCCTATCGCGGGTCAGGGCCGGCCACGGCCGACACGCTGAGCGGGCAAGTGTCCATGGTAACTCCGGCGGTCACCGCTCCGCTGCTGGAGCTGCACCGCTCGGGCAAGCTGCGGATTCTGGCCGTGACCAGTCCTGCGCGGCTCATCGCTGCGCCCGATCTCCCGACCGCGGTCGAGGCCGGCGTTCCCGGGATGGTCTCGCAGCAGTCGATCGGGCTCTTTGCTCCGTCAGGCACATCCAAAGCCATCATCGAGCAGATCGCGCACGCGACGCAGACGGCACTCGCGGATCCGGCGTATCAGCAAATGCTTGTTGAGTCGGGGTTCGAGGCGGACATCGGCTCAGGCCCGGAGCAATACCGCCGCTTCATGGAGCAGGACATTGCGCGCTGGACGCCGCTGGTCAAAGCGATCGGCCTGAGGCTTGACTGATTGGTCCACCTATTTGCAGGTCCGGCGGGCGCCGCGATTTCGTAGGGTGTGCAAAATCGCCCCGACGAGGTGGTGGAACTCGGCAGGGCGTGATGGCGATTTTGCGCACGCAGTCAGCCGCTTGGCTCCCCGAATCGTCCGGCGCTCATGCAAAGCACCCGCGAGGCAGACAGCGTGCGCAAAATCGCAGAGCGATTTTGCACACCCTACGAGAGATCGGCGTCATGCAACTCCGCGGAGATGCTCGACCAGCTGGCGGGCGTAGGGCGGCAAATCATCCAGGCTACGGATGCAGATCGTCAGCTCGCGCACCGCCCAAGGGTCGCTCAACGCGACCACGCCGATCGCCATGGTCTGGGCGACACGGCGCGCGGTGCTTTCCGGCACAATCCCTATCCCAACATTGCACTCGACCATCCGGCAAACCGCATCAAAACTGCGCAGCTGCACGCGCAGCCGCAGCGGCCGTCCGGTCGGTGCCGCCTTGGCGGCCAGGAAGCGCTGTATCGCGCTCGCCCGGTCGAGGCCTACGAAATCGCGCTCCAGCACGTCTGCAAACGCGACCTGGGAACGCGCGGCAAGGGCATGATCGCGCGCCACCACCAGCACGAAGCGGTCGCGGCGGAACGGGTAGGTCTCGAGCGCACTCGCATCGACGGTGGCAGCCACGATCCCGAGGTCGGCCACTCCTTCCGCAACCATGCCGACGATCTCGTCGCTCAGCCGCTCCTCCAGATCCACGCTGACATTGGGGTGAGCCGCAAGGAACGAGCTCAGCGCCTCCGGCAGGAATTCGGTCAGAGCGTTGGTATTGGAAAGAACCCGGATCTGGCCCGCAAGGCCGCCTGCATACGCGCTGAGATCCTCGCGCAGCCGTTCGGCCTGCTGCAGGATGAGCCGCGCGTGCTGCAGCAGGGTGCGGCCCGCCTGGGTGGGCGTTACACCCTGGCGGCCGCGAACCAGCAACGCCGCCCCCAGCGCCTCCTCCATGTTGCGGATCCGGGTGGAGGCTGCGGCAAGCGCAAGATGCGCGCGCTCGGCGCCGCCGGTGATGCTGCCGGCCTCCACCACGTGCCGGAACAACCGCAGATCGCTCAGGTCGAAGCGCATTATTTCCTTCGCATTGCACGAAGGAATGCTATGCGTATTCCTTATTGTCTGCAAAGAGGCTTGAGGCCATATTCGCGCTGCGCGAAAGCAACGCTGATGGGCGATCAGCGGGGTTCTCTCGGCAGCGGGGTACGGGGTAGGTTTCGCAACAGCATCGGAACGGGGAAGCTAATGATGGACGTCAAGGCACCGGTTGAGCGGCCGCTCTCGCCCCATCTTTCCATCTACAAGCCGATGCTGACCATGTCGATGTCGATTGTCCATCGCATCACCGGCGGGGCGCTTTATTTTGGGACATTGTTGATCGCCTGGTGGCTGCTCGCGGCCGCAAGCGGCCCCAATGCCTATGCTGCCATCGGTTCCTTCATGAATTCAGGTTTGGGCAAGGTCATCCTGTTTGGATACACCTGGGCGCTCTTGCATCACATGCTCGGCGGCATCCGGCATCTCATCTGGGACACCGGGCACGGATTTGGCCCGCGCGAACGGGAGTTGCTCGCCATTTCCACTCTGGTCGGATCGATCGCTCTGACGGTCGTCATCTGGGTGGTGGGTTTTATGTTCGTGGGAGGGCCGCGGTAATGGCTGTGGGCAGAATGAGCACGCCGCTCGCGCGGGTCCGCGGCCTCGGCCCGGCACGCTCGGGCACCGAGCATTTCTGGCACCAGCGCCTTACCGCGGTGGCCAACATCCCGCTGACGCTCGCGTTCGTTTTCATCGTGATCGCGCTCCTGCGGCGCAACCATGCCGCCGTGGTCCAGATCCTGGGCTCACCGGTGATCGCGGTGATCCTCTTGGCGTGCATCATCTCGGTTGCGATCCACATGCGCATCGGCATGCAGGTCATCATCGAGGATTACGTGCACGACCAGGGCACCAAGCTCGTTCTGCTCATGGCCAACACGTTCTTCGTGATAGCAGTGGCGCTTTCGTCGGTCTTCGCGCTCCTCATGCTCAGCTTCAAGGTCTAGCGTCGTGGCTAAAAACGGCTCACCCGACCAAAAGGCGCCGGCAATCAACGGCCGCGCCTATCCCATCGAGGATCATCGCTATGACGTGGTGGTCGTGGGGGCAGGCGGCTCGGGGCTGCGCGCCGTCGTGGGCTGCGGCGAGGCGGGGCTGAAGACGGCGTGCATCACCAAGGTTTTCCCGACCCGCTCGCACACCGTTTCGGCGCAGGGCGGCATCGCCGCCGCGCTCGGCAATATGGGGCCGGATGACTGGCGCTGGCACATGTACGATACGGTCAAGGGATCCGACTGGCTCGGCGATCAGGACGCGATCGAATATCTCTGCCGCAACGCGCCCGAGGCGGTTTACGAGCTCGAGCATTGGGGGCTGCCGTTCTCCCGCCGCGAGGACGGCAAGATCTATCAGCGCCCGTTCGGCGGCATGACCACGCATTACGGCAAGGGCACCGCGCAGCGCACCTGCGCTGCTGCCGATCGCACCGGCCATGCCATGCTCCACACCATGTACGGGCAGGCGCTGCGCCATTCCGCCGAGTTCTTCATCGAGTACTTCGCCATCGATCTGATCATGGACGACGAAGGACGCTGCCGCGGCGTGGTTGCTCTCAAGCTCGACGACGGGTCGATCCATCGCTTCGGCGCGCACATGACCATCCTCGCCACCGGCGGCTATGGGCGCGCTTATTTCTCCTGCACGTCGGCGCACATCTGCACCGGCGACGGCAATGGCATGGTGCTGCGCGCGGGCCTGCCGCTGCAGGACATGGAATTCGTCCAGTTCCATCCGACCGGGATCTATGGCGCCGGCTGCCTGATCACCGAGGGCGCGCGCGGGGAGGGCGCCTACCTCGTCAACTCCGAAGGCGAGCGGTTCATGGAACGTTATGCGCCGTCGGCCAAGGACCTTGCGTCCCGCGACGTGGTTTCCCGCGCCATGACGATCGAGATCCGCGAAGGCCGCGGCGTGGGCAAGCTCAAGGACCATATCCATCTGCATCTCGATCATCTCGATCCCGTCATCCTGCACGAGCGCCTGCCCGGCATTGCCGAGCTGGCGCGCATTTTTGCCGGTGTCGACATCACCCGCGAGCCCATCCCCATCGTTCCCACCGTGCATTACAACATGGGCGGCATCCCCACGAACTATCGCGGCGAGATGCTCACCAAGAAGAACGGCAGCGACGACTACGTCGTGCCCGGCCTGATGTCGCTCGGCGAGGCCGCCTGCGTATCTGTGCATGGCGCAAACCGGCTGGGATCGAATTCACTCATAGACCTTGTGGTATTCGGCCGCGCGGCAGCGGCGCGCTGCGCCGAGATGCTCGAGCCGGAGGCCAGTCACCGCGACCTGCCCGGCGATTCCGCCGAGCTTGCGCTGTCGCGGCTCGACCGGTTCCGGCATGCTTCCGGCAAGACCCCGACCGCGCAGCTGCGGCTGCGGATGCAGAAGGTCATGCAGAGCAACTGCGCCGTTTTCCGCACCGGCGCCGTGCTCGAGGAAGGGCACAAGCTGATCGAGGAGGTCTTTGCCACGGTAGACGACATCAAGGTGACCGATCGGTCGCTGATCTGGAATTCGGATCTGATCGAGACGCTGGAGCTCGACAACCTCATCGTTCAGGCCGTGGTCACGATGGACTCCGCAGTGAACCGCCAGGAGAGCCGTGGCGCTCATGCGCGCGAGGATTTCCCGGACCGCGATGACAAGAACTGGATGAAGCACACGCTGGCCTGGATTGATAGCCGCGGCAAGGTGAGCATCGATTATCGGCCGGTGCATGCCTACACGCTCACCAACGAAATTGCATACATCGAGCCGAAGCAGAGGGTCTACTGAGAAACCGACATGGTGCAATTCACATTGCCGAAGAATTCGCGGGTGACGGAGGGCAAGACCTGGGCCTATCCGACCGGTGCGCACGAGGTGCGGGAGTATCGCATCTATCGCTGGAATGCGGAGGACGGAAGAAACCCGCGCCTGGATACCTATTATGTCGATA
>DASXIG010000420.1:0-7739 GCA_036498105.1 Xanthobacteraceae bacterium
TCCGGGGAAGCTGCGGCCGATCGAGCCGCATCTGTTCATGCCGTTCGTGCACTGGCTGCCCAAGCGTCCGGTCCGCAAGTGGCTGATCCGCGGCTTCGTCGGCTGCGGGATCGAGCCGAGATGGGATTGGCTTGCGGCCGCCACCGCCCGCAAGAAGGCGCAGGCCTATTACGAGTTCTGCATTAACGAAACCTTCTACCGGCCGTTTCATCAGGTGCGCCGCAGCTTCAACCGCGTCGGGCTCGAAGTCACCCCGGTCGCTGCCGAACATCCCGCTCTGCGGCGGCTTCGCTCCCTGCCCTCGGCGCTGCGAAAGCCGCTGATCGAGCTGCCGGTGATGCTGTTCCAGACCGTGGAGATTCTGGTGCGCAAACCCGACGCATCGCACCTGCGGGCATAAGACACGCGTTCTAGGTGCGGACAAGCTCCGGACAGCTGTTGTTGAACGGTGCTCAATCCGGTAGCGCACCCGGTCGCCGGATGGCGCTTCCAACCCGACTTGATGTATGTCGTCTATCGCGCTAAACTGACATACATGGAGAAGACCCAGATCTACTTCCCTAGAGAAGAGCTTGAAGCGTTGCGAAAGGCCGCCGCGCGCTCGGGGCGTAGCGTAGCAGCACTGGTCCGAGACGCAGTACGCAAGGTCGTTCTAAGGCCCCAGGTCAAAGGTCCGGTTGCTCTGTGGGATGGCACGCCGAAGCGCACATCGGTCGAACACGACAGCGTGCACGACGAGCCCTGATGCGTCAGGGAGAGGCCGTTTTCGTTGACAGTGCGGCCTGGATCGCGCTGGCGCTTTCGCGCGACCCTCTGCATGGCCGTGCGCGAGAGCAATGGGAATTCTTGCAGAGCGCAGGCGCGAAGCTGCACACCTCAATTCCGATTATCATCGAGACATTTACTTTCCTCGATCGCAACGCGAACCGGGACGTGGCGTTGGCGTGGAAAGAATCCATCTACACACCCCGGACCGTCAATATTCTTTCGTGCGAACTGCGTGATTTGGAGCGCTCATGGGAGTATTTTCGACGCCCAGACCTGTACAAGCTCTCGGCAGTTGACGCGACCAGCTTTGCAATCATGAAACGCGCGCGAATTCGCCTTGCATATACGTTCGATCATCACTTTGCTGCGGTCGGATTCAGACTGGTGAGCTAGGTCGCAGGCTCGTCTAGGACTTACCCCGCATCATCCCTGCGCACCGCTTCCCCGGGCAGCTCCGGCAAGGCCTCAGGCACCGCCATCCCGATGCGCGCGGCGGCATCGCGCGCGGCCGCAAGCGCGGGATCCCTCTCGCCCCCGTGCACCGCGTAGAGCTTCGGCACGGCGCGATTGATCTGGAGGTGGAAAATGTCGGGCCGGTTGTAATGGCCGGCAAAGTCGTGCCGCAGCTTCATGGCGATGCCGAGTTCGAGGTCGCATTCGGCATAGAGGATGCCTTCCCCGGCCTCCATCGGTCCGGCGATGATCCGGCTGTTGGGCGCGACAATGACGCTGCCGCCGGTGCAATCGGGATTGCGCAGGAATTTTTCTGCGTCCGCATCGGGCTCAAGCAACTCGATGATGCGCTCGTCCATGGTGCCGCAGGCCGAGATGACGAAGGCCTTGCTCATCTGCGCGAAAGCCTGCGAGTCGATGGCAACCCTATTGCGCAGGGGATCGCCGCTGGTCGGGAAATGATTGGGCCAGCTCATCACGTGGATGCGGGTACCTTCCGCGGTCAGCGCGAAGACGGCCAGCGGGTTGGAGTTCTCGCCGCAGATCAATGCGCTGATCGGGCCGAACTCGGTCTGGAATGCGCCGAAGGTGTCGCCGAACCCTCCCATATGCACGAGCCGCTCCCCCACCGTCGGCATGATCTTCTGATGCTTGCCGATGAGCGCGCCCTGAGGAGAGAAGTAGACCTGAGTGTTGAACATGGTGCCCAGGGTGTTGGGCAGCTTTTCGCACACCCCGACCACCACGTAGGCGTTGGCATCGCGCGCCGCGCGCGCGAGCGCGTCCGTCTCGGGCCCGGGGATCTCCACCGCATTCTTGAACAGCTCGACCGCGAGCCGGTTCGAGAGCACCCCGGTTGCGGAATGGTGGTGGTACCAGATGGGATGCGCGGGAATGAAGCCTTCGGGGAAACCGATCACGCGCGCGCCGTTGCTTCCGGCCTCGCGGATGAGCGCGCAGGCCTTGCGGGTCGAGCCCTCGCGGTCCAGGAACACGGAAGCCGCCTGCACGGCGGCGACTTTCACAGCCGGGTAGCGGTCACCCATTCGCGTTCGTCCGCGCGGGCCGGCTATTCCGCGGCTTCACTCTGTGATTTGGCGCCGCGCCTCGCCCAGTAATCCGACGCCGCTTTCGAGCGCTCGAGGTTCTCCTCGGTCTCGAAGCCAGGCGCCATGGAGCCGGCGGTGCCCGGGAGAACCTGATGATGCTCGATGTCGAGCAGCCGCAGCCAGCGCTGCTGGCCCATGGTCAAGGCGATGAAATAGCCGATCTCGACCAGCTCCGGCTCGCTGAAATGCTTGTGCAGGCGCGCCCAGAAGGCGTCATGCACCGGCAGGTCCCAGGTGATGGCCTCGGCATAGGCGAGCGCCGCCTTCTGGCGCTCGTCGTAGCGCGTCGAACTCTCAAAATTGATGAGGTCGCGATAGTCCTCCTCGACCACGCCCTGCGTCGCGGCTTTCATGGAGCGCTGGTTGCCGCAGAACTCGCACAGCACCGAGCGCGAGACATAGATCCGGCAGAGCTCCTTGATGGCGTGGTCGGCGACGCCGTTCTTGAACACGTCGCGCCAGCTGTTGGCGAACGACCAGAACACCGCCGGCACATGCGCGCGCACCGCCTGGCTCTCGGGACGCGGCGTGCCCTCGCGCGCGCAGCGGTCGAACTCGGCGAGCATCGCCGCGTCCGTGATGCCGGCGGGATCGACGTAGCTGATGCGTGGCTTGGACATGGATGATGCTCCTCGTTGACTATGCGGCTTTCTCGACCGAGACGCTGACGATAGCGGGTCCGGCATAGCGGCGGCAGTTCATAGGGCATTGCAAGGGCGGGTTTCAAACCCGCCGCTACACGAGGGCTCCCACTTCTGGAGAGAGCAGGCATCGCTAAACCGTTCGAACGTTCACTTCGCTGAAGACATTTGCTTTTTTCGCAAACCCGCAGTCGAAAGTCACGAACTCTTCGCAGTCCTGCGCGCTCGCAAGATGAAGCGCATCGGCAAAATCCATGCCCTCTCTCATCCAATCCAGCGCCTTTGCAATCAAGGCCGCGTCTTCAAGCTTGACCCGGGCTAATCCGGCGAAGGCGGCAAGCGCGGTGGCGAGCGGAGCGGAAGCATAGCCGTAAACGCTGCGCAGAACCCATTCGGCCTCCAGGAGGACGGTCGAGCAAACGAAGACATCATTACCGTCGATTAGCGCTCTCGCCTTCGCGGATTGTCCAGGATGGTCACCGGTCAGGTAGCGGACGATCAAATTAGTATCGATTGCGAGCATGCCGCCGCCTCGCTTCCTCGGCAATGCCTGCCTGCATTTCCTTCAACGTCTTCGCTGGTCCGGCACGGCGGAGCGATCCGAACACATCCTTCGGGTGGGTGGGCGCGAAAACCGCCGCGGCCTTCAACAATACGCCATCGCGGGTATCCTCCACGACCAGCTGCGTCCCGGCCTGCCAGCGCCGTTGTTCCCGGATGGCCTTGGGCAGGATGACCTGGCCTTTGGTCGAGACGGTCGTCGTCAGCTTTTTTGCAATCGCCATTCGCGTTCCCGTCGCAGTAAGACGGTGGTAAGATATAATTTCGCTGCGGGACGCGCAAGCGATGTTACCACTCCCATTTACTGGGCGACTGCTCCGGCCAGCCATGCTATGCACATGCCGTGTCTCGCGTGATCGTACTGCTCATCAGCGTTCTGCTCCCGTCATGCTCTACAGTGCAAACAGCAGGCAGGACGGTCGGCGATGTCATTTTGGGCAATAAGACCACAACCCCTACAGCGCCACCCCCACAGCCCTCTTCTCCGAGCGCTCCAAGTGAAAAACCCGAGAGCCCGGATTGCCGGGGGAGTGCTTGCGCATTGCGTTAAATCAAGAAGCCCGCCCGTGATCTCCGCGGAAACGGGGCAGGCCGATACCTGTCAGGGAAATTTCGGGCATAGACACGATGTGCGCTGTCGGAATTGCCGTATCCACATCCACGCACACCCCACCTTTTCTTGACCTCGCTTCTCAAGGAGAGAAACAACTCAGCCAGGAATCGAGCCAGAACCCCCAAATGCCAGAATGGGGGCACAAAACAGCCCTACTCCTCCGGTCACACTCCATCACCGGCTCACGGGGGGGATACCAGTGATGATGTTAGATGACGATGAGGTTGAGGCTTATCTCGATTCGCTCGTTTCGCTGACGGACGAGGAACTCGAAGCGATCCTCGCAAAGCCTGACCCGGCCCCGCCTGAAATGCAGGCGAAATAAGAGCGCAGGCGCCGTGGGGGGACCTACGCCTGCGCCCAGCGAGCGCTCAGCGCCCGCGTAGGTCCGCACCAGCCTCGAAAGCTACCGCACATTCGGGCTGGTAGTTGGGCAATGTGCCGCACCGTAGTCCGGCGCACCATTGACGGGCGTAGCACCCAACCAACGACAGGGGTTATGGATTCCGGGCTCGCCGGCAAGTCGGTGAGACCGACTTGCCGGCGACCCGGAATGACAGCCGTGATCGTGAGGCACCGCGTTTCGCGCGTGCCGCCGTGCTCAGGTCATATATTGCGAGAATGCCACCGTGCTGGCGCGCGCGCGGTAGTCGGTCTTGACGTTGACGAGCGCGACCGAGCCGCGATCGACCTCGCGCTGAGCGCGATCGAGAGCGGGGCGGATTTCGTCGGGACGCTCGACATATTCGCCGTGGCATCCGAGCGATTCGGCCATCCGGTCGAAGCGCGTGTAGCCGAGATTGCGGCCGGGCTTGTCGTGCTGGGGGTCGGCGGTCCAGCCGCCGTTGAGGCTGACAACCACCAGGATCGGAACGTTGTGGCGCACCGCGGTGTCGAGCTCCAGCGCGTTGATTCCGAACGAGCCGTCGCCGTGCACGACGATCACCTGCTTGTCGGGCTTGGCGATCTTGGCCCCGATTCCGAACGGGAGCCCGACGCCCATGGTGCCGAACGGTCCGGAATTCAGACGATGGCCCGGCACGAAGGTCGGCATCGACTGGCGGCCGAAGTTCAGGATTTCCTGCCCGTCGACCACCAGGATAGCGTCGCGCTGCATGAAGTTCTTGATCTCGTCGCACAGCCGCAGCGGGTGGATCGGCACCTCGTCCATCGGCTTGTTGGCCCCCGGCGCCTGGCGTTTCGCCGCCTCGCCGTCGGACAGCGTTCGCCGCCATGCCGCGAAGCGATCCGGATCGAAGTGACCATTGCTTTCATCGATGAGCTGGCGCAGCACCGCCTTGCAGTCGCCGACAATGCCGATATCCACCCGGCGCGGCGCGGTGGCGATCTCGTCGGCATCGATGTCGATGCGTGCGATCTTGGCGCCGCCGTTGAAGCGGGGCGGCGCGGCATGGCCGATGATGTAGTTCATGCGGGTGCCGACCACGATGATCAGGTCGGCTTCGCGGAATGCCGAGGAACGCATCGTGAGATACGAGTATTGATGATCGTCCGGCAACACGCCGCGGCCCTGCGGCGTGGTGTAGAACGGAATGCCGGTGAGCTCGACGAGCTCCTGCAGCTCGGTCCAGGCCTGCGACCAGATCACCCCGCTGCCCGACAGGATGATCGGCTGGCGCGCCTTGGCGATCGCATCGACCAGCGCTTCGACCTTGTCGGGAGCACCCCGCGGCCGCGCATTCAACAGCGGCCGGCCGGAAAGGCTCCAATCGACCTGCTCCTCGGAAATCTTGGCGTAGAGAAGATCGCCGGGGAAGTCGAGATAGACCGGACCGGGTTTGCCGCTCATCGCCTTTTGAAAAGCGTTGTTCACCTGCTCGGGGATGCGCTTGAGGCTGTACACGCGATCGGCCCACTTGGTGCAGGGCTTCATGATGGCGAGCTGGTCGATCTCCTGAAAGACCTGGCGGCCGTTCTGGCTGATCGGGCTCGATCCGCCGATGGCTACCACCGGGGAGCAATCGATCAGCGCGTTGGCAATGCCGGTGGTGAGGTTGATCACCCCGGGACCGCTCGCCGCCATGCACACGCCGGGCTTCTGCAAGAGACGGCTGAAGGCCTGGGCCATAAAGGCGGCGGACTGCTCGTGGCGCACGTCGAGCGGGCGGATGCCTTCCTGGATGCAGGAGGATTCCGCGAGCAGCATCGGGCCTCCCATCAGGAAGAACAGAATGTCGGTGCCTTCGTTCTTCAGCGATTTGGCCAGGATCTCCGAGCCGGTGAGCTCAGCCATGTCTCTTTCCTCCCTCAGCGCATGTCCCGCAAAAGTGGGCGCCACTTTTGCGAAAAAGGACATGCGCAACCAAAGTTCATATCTAGATCACGCGGTCTGTGCCGAGTTGGGCAATCTGGTCCGCTTCGAGGCCCAGCCATTCGCCCAGGACTTCATTTGTGTGTTGTCCGAGCAGCGGTGCCGGCTTGACTTCCGGCGTGCGCCCGCCGAAGCGCACCGGCCAGCCCGGCATCTTGAAGGGACCGATGGTCGGGTGCTCCATGGTCTGCATGATGCCGCGCCGCTCGAAGTCGGCGTCCTCGGTCAGCTCCATGGTATCGAAGATGGCGCCCGCCGGCACGCCGGCCCCGCCAAGCACGCGCATCGCCTCGCGTTTGTCGTGCTGGCGCGTCCAGTCGCCGATGATCGCATCGACCTCGGGCTCGTGCTCGAGCCGCGCCGCGGCGGTCTCGAAGCGCGGATCGCCGATCAGGTCCTTGCGTCCGATCACTTCGAGCAGCCGGCTCCAATGCGCCGGATTGGTGCGGCTGGTATAGACGTAGATGTAGTCGTTCGGCCCACCCGGCTTGCACGGATAGATGCCGCTGGGCGCCGCGAAGCCGGAGATCACCTTGGAGCCATTGCGCTTCGCCGCCACGCCGTAGGTCGCCTGGGTGGAAAGCGCCACGCGGATATATTGCAGCATGGCATCCTGCATCGCGATCTCGATGCGCTCGCCTTGGCCGGTGCCGCGGCGCCGGTAGAGTGCTGCCAGGATGCTGATGGCGAGCAGCATGCCGGTGCCGGTATCGCCGAGCGTCACGCCGGGCTTGAGCGGCGGCCCGTCCGGCTCGCCGGTAATGCTCATGGTGCCGCCGGTTGCCTGCGCAATCATGTCGAAGGCGAGGTTGTTCTCGTAGGGCCCGCCGCTGCCGAAGCCTTTCACCTGCGCGTATACGATGCCGGGATTGACGGCGCGTACCGCGTCATAGCCGAGTCCCAGCCGCTCAATGGCCCCCGGCGCGAAATTCTCCACCATCACATCGGCGCGCTTTGCCATGTCCCTGACGAGCGTGAGCCCGCGCTCGGATTTCAGGTTGACGGTGATGGATTTCTTGTTGGCGTTGAACAACAGGAAATACCAGGAGTCCTGGTTGCGGGTCTGGTCGGACGACCTGCCCAACAGATAGCGGCCCGCCTCGCCGCCTTGCGGGTTTTCCACCTTGACGACCTCGGCGCCGAGCCAGGCGAGCGCCTCGGTGCAGGACGGGCCGGCCTCGAATTGAGTCAGATCCAGAACACGGACGCCGGCCAGACACCCTGCGGGCGTGCCATTCGTAGCCATTTCCTTATTCCTCCCG
>DASXIG010000421.1:0-7436 GCA_036498105.1 Xanthobacteraceae bacterium
CGCATCTCAAACCCAGCGGCTATGCCGGGACGCCCGACTTTCTGAAGATCCTGCTCGATGCCGCGGCCAAGGCGGGCAAGGATGTCTCCTCGCTCAGGCGCGGCCTTGTTTCGGGCGCGGCGCTCCCGTCCTCATTGCGCGCAGCACTGGCGTCGCGCGGCGTCGCGGTGCTGGAATGCTACGGCACGGCCGAGCTCGGCGTCATCGCCTACGAGAGCGAGGCGCGCGAAGGCATGATCGTCAACGAGAGCCTGGTGCTCGAGATCGTGCGGCCGGGAACGGGCGAGCCGCTGGAGGCTGGAGAGGCCGGAGAAGTGTTGGTCACCTCGTTCAATCCGGATTATCCGATGATCCGCCTGGCGACCGGCGACCTCTCGGCCATCATGCCCGGCCGCTCGCCCTGCGGCCGCACCAATATGCGCATCACCGGCTGGATGGGCCGCGCCGATCAGACCACCAAGGTCAAGGGCCTGTTCGTGCACCCGCAGCAGGTGGCGGAGCTCGCAAAGCGTCACCCCGAGCTCGGGCGGCTGCGGCTCGTCGTCACGCGCGCGAACGAGCAGGACGTGATGACGCTCGTGGCCGAATGCGCGGCACCGGCTGACGATCTTCGAACCGCGGTGGCCGCGACATTGAACGCGCTGACCAAGCTCCGGGGGGAGGTGCAGTTCGTCGCGCCCGGCAGCCTGCCGAACGACGGCAAGGCGATTGCCGATCAGCGCCCGGTGGGATGACAGGCCTACAGCGCGTTCCGCTCGAATTTCGCGCTTCGATTTCATCGGGGTGTTCGGCTTTTTCGAATCACTCCCTAGGCTCGGGTCAATCGAAATTCGCTCCGCGCGCGGCATGCCGCCACTTGTCCCCGCTGTCCACAGTCGCGGCAGCCCTGCACGAGCAGCCGGCCTCGCTCCCAACGATGATCACAATCAACCGCCATCCAGCGTGCCGTATGAGTGAGCGTACACCGCGCGTAAGCGTACACCGTGCGTAAGCGTACAGTGTGAGTAAGCGTACACAATGGTTGTTTGCGTAAGAAGTACCGGTTTGCGTAGCGTGCGCGTAATGCAGGAAGCCCCGGCGTCATGCCGGGAGCTTCCCCTTCCAAATTAGGGACAGGCTGCTCCGGTATCGATCCAGGCGCGGACAAGATCTCCCAATTGCTGCTGCGAGCCGGGCGCGGGATCGCGCCCTTCACCGGGATGCCAGCCCCAGGCGACGAGGTCGTCAGTGGCCAGATGCTCGTGCAGGAGCTCCAGGCTGCGGCCGCCATTCCGCTGCGGGTCTTTCAGCTGCTGGCAAATCTCGCTAACGGCTTTTCCCTGCCACGCCATCTCGATAGGCGCCACGTCCCAGCGTGGATGCCCGGGAATGCTTTTGTAGGACGCACGCTCCATGAGGGTGTAATTGCGATCGGTGTGACACGTCAGGCACACGCCAGCGGCACGCCACACCGGGGGCTGATGGGGATGCAGGTCATTCCCCTGCGTCAGGCGGTCGCCCGCCGGATGGCAGTTCATGCAGCGGGGGCTCGTAAGCACTTTGGCGATTTCAGAAAATAGCGCACGAGACCTCGCGTTCGGGTCGGCGATACTCTCGAAGGACGAAGGCGGACGAAGCTCGCTGGTGGTTTGTGCCTGGGGCATGTCGCCCGGCATGGACAGGAGGACGAACGCAAGCCCGACTGCCGATCGTGGAGTGACGCGCATGTGCTCTCCCTTCGCACGACTAGAGCAGGATGACTTTTCTTCGAATCGTCATCCTGCTCTATCTAATTGTTTGCGCATGTCCATCTTCGCAAAAGTGCTTCACACTTTTGCGGGACATGCTTTAGGGAAAGTAACATTCAAACCGGCCAGAAGTTTCCGTCCGTCGCGGACGGCGGCAGCTGATTTGCGGCAGGTACCGCAGGCTGTCCTCCCGTATCTTAAAGAACCATCTCAAAGAACATCCCCCGCTGCTTTGATCGGCGCGCCATCACTGCGTTCGAGTGCTGTGGAACCCAGTGTCTGGAAACATACCATCCGAGGAACTCGGCGCAGGTTCGTATCCAGCTTCGTGTAAGCGCGCAGGCGCTTTTTTGCCATCGTCTTCTGAGAACATCCGTGTCCCTGCGGGGGATCGCGGGGGGTACGATGCCGCCTCATGCGCATGTTCTGAGGCGGCGCCGGCAAACGTGAGGGCGCGGTATGACCTCGCCGCGCCCTCACGGGGCCAGACGGCGACAAACAGCCTCGTGAGAAATACAGTCGGGCTCTGCTCGTGAGCCTGTGCCGGACGCCCCAAAGCGTCGATCCGCGTGCGCGCGGTCCCGCGCGGCAGAGAGCTAGTTACGCGTTGCTCGCGCTGACAATGACGAGGTCGGGAGGCTTGTTGCGTTGGGCGGGTGTTCCGCAGCAGCGGCGCTTAGCATGCACAAATGGGTAGCCGGATGGCATACCCCGGAGCCGCAGTCAGAGTTGATGGTGCACCTTGCGCCCACGCCGGCAGGTGAGGCTTTGGGCATGCACTGGTCGCTGGCGCCGATGCATACCGTGGGGCCGGAGCCTGGATTTGCGCCATCGCTCTCGCCGGCTGACTGCACCGCGGCAGCGCTTATCATGCACAAACGGGTTGCGGGATGGCATACGCCCGACCTGCAATCGGAGTTTACGCTGCACCTTGCACCCACATTGCCGGCCGACTGCGCCATGGCTGGTCTGATGCCGCTGTCTGTTGCGCCCATGACGCAAACACCCGCGCTGATCATGCCGACGAAGAGACGCCATTGCGGACTGTCCATGCCTGTCGATCCGATCATCGTATCATGTCCTGAAAATCTGCTGATCGTTTCTGCATCAACTCGCCAAGGCCATGAAAGCACTGACCACAGACTACAGGAGCCCAGCGCATCCTGATGTGATGTAGATCACATAGGAAAAGCGCATTTCTTGCGCGCCTGATTGCGCAATATCGGCTAACAACAGCATCCCTCCAGCTTCCCCAACACTCGCTGTCATTCCATGGCGCCTTTGTAGGGGCGGGTTTCAAACCGGCCCCTAGACGGGCGAGCCCGGAATCCCAGAACTCCGGCCAATACGGTAAAAATCGCCAGCCGCGCCGCCGCGTTTCCCCCGCGGGCTTGTGGTATGGATTCCGGTCGGAGCCTGTGCCTCGGACGGCGCAAAAGCGCCGATCCGAGTGCTCGCCCTGCTCGCGCCACCGGAATGACAGAGTGATGAATCATGGAGCTGGTGCTGATCCTCGGGATAGTCTTGACGGCTATGGGCATTCTGGTCGGCCTCTACTTACCCGTGCTTGCCTCCCATTTTGCCACGCCCGAAAAAATTCGTGTGTATGCGATTGCCGGCGCGGCTTTGGTTCTCATCGGGACGGCTTGCGAAGTGTTTGCGGTCTGGCCGGTGGCAATCGAATTGGAACAACAGCCGGGAAGCGAGCCGGCCCCTTGATTTGAAAGCCGCACGACCCTGCTCCGGCCATGCTTGGCGCAGTGCGGGAATCCACGCGGCATGTTCGGTTCGCCTGAACGTGGTCCCAATCATTTGCGGCGCCATCTTCGCGGCGTCCATCGGTACTCTTTCTCCTTAATTCCACCATATATCCAGCCTCACTCATTGTAAGCTTGCTTACTATATTTTCCGGCTCGGGGGATATTAGCCGTGACGCCGCTGCGAAGGGATTTAGCCTTCACCATCAACGATGTAGCGAGGCTGCTGCGGACCTGTGCCGACCACAGGGCCGCGCAATTCGGCATGAGCCGCGCCAAATGGGCGGTCCTCGCCCGGCTGGACCGCTTCGAGGGTCTCAAGCAGGCAGAGCTTGCGGACATGCTCGACCTGCAGCCGATCAGCCTGACCCGGCTGCTCGACAGCCTGTGCGAAAACGGCCTGATCGAGCGGCGGCCGGATCCGGACGATCGCCGCGCCAAGCGCCTGTTCCTCACCGCGGCAGCACGGCCTTTGCTGGAGCGGCTCGGCGATCTCGGAGAGGAATTGATGGCGACAGCGCTCGCCGGCCTCGATCGTGAAGAGCAAACGGCGCTGCTCGCGCGCCTCGCCACGGTCAAGGAGAATCTCCGGGGCCAAATTCAGAGGAAACAACCCATTCCGGAACAACGCTATGGCTGAAACCGTGCTCAAGCTTGCACCCCAGCCGGACCCGGTGCGGCCGCGGCCCCGGGCATCGTTTCTTCAGCGCAATCGCCGCGGCGCGCGCATCATGCTGCTCGCGGTCATACCCGCGATCGCGCTCGGGCTCGGGCTCGGTTTCTATCTTTCCGGCGGCCGCTACATATCCACGGACAACGCGTATGTCGGCGCCGAGAAGGTGCTGATCACCCCCGATGTCTCGGGCAAGATCAGTCGCGCGCTGGTGCGGGAGGGCCAGCATGTGGGGGTGGGTGAACCCCTGTTCGAGATCGACCCGGTACCATTCCAGCTCGCGCTGCGGCAGGCGCAGAGCAAGGTGGGAAGCGTGCGCACCGACCTCGCGAACCTCAAGGCCAATTACGCCTCGCTCAGCCGCCTCGTCGAGCTCGGCCAGGAGACCGTGGAGCTGCGGCACCGCGACGTGGAGCGCAAGAGCACATTGGTCGCCAGCAGGTCGGGCACCCAGGTGGACCTCGACAATTCCAAGGCGGTGGTGCTAACCGCCGAGCTGCAGCTGCAAATCGGCCGCCAGCAGCTGGCCACCACGCTCAACCAGCTCCTGGGCAATCCTGATCTTCCGATCGAGGATTTTCCCGCCTACGAGCAGGCCAAGGCGGTGCTCGATCAGGCGCAGCGCGACCTCGATCACACCGTCATCAAGGCGCCGATCGCGGGAACGGCCACTCAGGTGGACAGCATCCAGCTCGGACGCTTCGTCACCGCGGGGATGCCTGTGTTCAGCATCATCGACGATGCGTCGCCCTGGGTCGACGCCAATCCCAAGGAGACCGACATCACTTATCTGCGCGTCGGCCAGAAGGTCGATGTCGAGGTCGATACCTTCCCGGACCACGCTTTGCACGGCACGGTCGGCTCCGTGAGCCCGGGCACCGGCGCCCAGTTTGCGATCCTGCCGCCGCAGAATGCGAACGGGAACTGGGTAAAGGTGGTGCAGCGGGTGCCGGTAAGGATCGCCTTCGATCCCGGACAGGACCTCTCGCTCTTACGCGCCGGCATGAGCGTCACCGTCTATATCGACACCAGGCGCCAGCGAACTCTCGCTTCGCTTATCGGAGTGAGCACAAGCGCGGCGCGGGAAATCAAGCCATGACCAGCGCGGGAGTGAGCACTGCGAGCGCCGGCCCGGCGACGCAGGGACGCCGCGCCCTGGTTACGGTGTGCGCCATGAGCGCGACCATCATGCAGGCGCTGGATACGACCATCGCCAACGTGGCGCTCCCGTACATGCAGGGATCGCTCTCCGCCTCGCTCGACCAGATCAACTGGGTGCTGACGTCTTACATCGTAGCGTCCGCGATCATGACGGCGCCGATCGGGTGGGTGGCCGACCGCTTCGGGCGCAAGCGGCTCTTCGTCATCTGCACCGCCGGTTTCACCTTCGCGTCCGTGCTCTGCGGGCTCGCTGCGAACATCGAGCAGATGGTCGCCTTCCGGCTGCTGCAGGGAGCCTTCGGCGCGGCGCTGGTTCCGCTCTCCCAGTCCGTCATGCTTGATTCCTATACGGCCAAGGAGCGCGGCTCGGCCATGGCGATCTGGGGCATCGGCGTGATGCTGGGTCCCATCATGGGCCCGACGCTGGGCGCGTGGCTGACCGACAACTACAGCTGGCACTGGGTTTTCTTCATCAATCTTCCGATCGGGATACTGACCGTGATCGGTCTCCTCGCATTCATGCCGGAGACCGAACGCCAGCGGGAGCGGCGGTTCGACTGGTTTGGTTTCGCGGCGCTCGCAGCCGGCATCGGCGCGCTGCAACTGATGCTCGACCGCGGCGAGCAGCTCGGCTGGTTCGAGTCACCGGAAATCGTCGCGGAAGCCGTCGTATCGGGCGTGGCCTTCTACTTCTTCCTCGCGCATTCGCTCACGGCGACAGCGCCGTTCGTGCGCTTCGAGCTGTTTCGCGACCGCAACTTCGTGGCGGGATGCGTGTTCATGGTGGTCATCGGCGTCGTGTTGTTCGGCACCATGGCGTTGGTAACGCCGTTCATGCAGCAGGTGATCGGGTACCCGATCCTGACCACGGGGCTGCTGCTCGCCGGACGCGGCGTCGGTACCCTGGGCGCGATGATCCTGGTGGGACGGCTGCTGATGGTGATCGAGGCGCGGTACCTCGTCTTCGCCGGCCTGGCGCTCGCGAGCTACACGCTCTATCAGATGGTGGGATTTACCGACCAGACCTCGTCGCAGACGATCGTCGTCGCGAGCATCTTGCAAGGCTTCGGGCTGGGGCTGGTGTTCGTGCCGCTGAGCACGGTTGCGTTCACGACCTTGCCCGCGCACCTGCGCATGGAGGGAACCGCGATCCTCACGCTCGTTCGCAACATCGGCAGCTCCATCGGCATTTCCATGGTGATCGCGCAGCTGACCAACGTCACGACCCGCATGCACGCCAACCTGGTCGAGCTTATCAATCCCTTCAACGATGCGCTGAAAGCGCCGGACGTGTCCCCCGTCCTCAATTTGGTGACCGACACCGGCCGTGCGCTGCTTGACCGGATGGCGACCCAGCAGGCCACCATCATCGCCTATGCCAACGACTTCAAGCTTCTGATGTATCTGACGCTGGCTACGCTGCCGTTCCTGATCCTGATCGGGTCGGCGCGGGCAACGGAGCCCTCGCCGGGCAAACCTGAGGCGCACGTCTTTGAGTGAAGACGGAGCGGCGCGCATGCGGGATAAGACCGTCGTCATTACCGGCGCCACCTCCGGCATCGGCGAAATTGCCGCCGAGAAACTCGCCCGGATGGGTGCCCGCATCGTCCTTGTCGCGCGCGACAAGCGGCGGGCGGACGCGACCCTGGCACGGCTGCGCGCGTGCGGGCCGGGGCTTGCCCACCGCGTTCATCTGGCAGACCTCACGCGGCTGGCCGAGATGAAACGGGTGGCGGCACAGGTCGCGAGCGAGGAGCCGCGCATCGACGTCCTCATCAACAACGCCGGCGCGGTCTTCGCTGCGTGGCAGGTCACGTCGGATGGGCTCGAGCGCACATTCGCACTCAACCACATGGCCTATTTCGTTGTCACGCAGGCGCTGCGCGAGCGGCTCGCGGCCTCGGCGCCGGCACGCATCATCAGCACCGCTTCCGGGGCGCACGAGCGCGCGGTCCTGGATTTCGACGATCTGCAATCCACGAAAGGCTATGGAGCGATGCAGGCGTATGGCCGTTCGAAGCTCTGCAACATCCTGTTCACGCGTGAGCTGGCAAGACGCCTGCAGGGCACGGGGGTCACCGCCAATTGCCTGCATCCCGGCTTCGTCGCCACGCGGTT
>DASXIG010000422.1:0-8492 GCA_036498105.1 Xanthobacteraceae bacterium
GACGGCAGATCATCAACACCTACGGTCCGACCGAAGCGAGTACCGACACGAGCCGCCAGAGTTTGCGGCCGGGGGAGCCGATCACCATCGGCTCGCCGTTCCCTAACGTCACCTATGTCATCCTCGAGGTCGATCGGCTGCGCCCGCTGCCCCACGGTGAGGTTGGAGAGCTCTGCATCGGCGGGGTCCACGTTGCGCGCGGGTACCGCAACTTGCCGGAGCAGACCGCCCGGAAGTTCATCCCGCACCCTCAGTTCGGCCGTCTCTACCGCACCGGAGACAAATGCAAGATCGACATCCAGACGCAGCGCGTGCACTTCCTCGGCCGAATCGACGCGCAGCTCAAAGTGCGCGGACATCGTGTCGAGGTACAGGCCGTTGAGGACATCCTCCAGACGCAGTTCAGCGAGATCGAAGCGGCCGTTCTGGATTACCAGAACGAGACACTCGTCGCCTTTGTCGCCGCGCCTTCAGTCTGCGAAGGCCGGGTCTCGATCGTCGCGCCAGCGCCGGCGAAGTGGGCTGCCGAGCTGACGGCGGCGCTTGCCAGACAGCTTCCCGCGCCGGCTGTCCCGACAAGGTTCTTCCTTGTTGAAAAATTCGTCATGCAGCTGGTGTCGGGGAAGATCGACCGGAACTGCTTGCCAAAACTGTCTCATCTCTTGACAACCGCCGAGCCCCAACCGGAGAGCATCTGTACAGACAAACCGGCCAGCGGATGGGACACAGGCGCAGGGGAAGTCAAGCCGCCTGATGCCGCTGCAGCCAAGGACCCTGATCGTGAGGAAGTGCTCGCGATCTGCAGGGCCGTGTTCGAGAGCCCACTGGGATTGGACGATGGGTTTGCTGAGGCTGGTGGGCACTCGATCCTCATCGCGCGCCTCGCGCAGCAGCTGCAAGCAGCAGGATGGGCGGTGCCGGTCCGAGCGCTGCTCAGTGACTGCAATACTGCACGCAAGGTGGCCAGCCGCCCGCGAGCGCTGCAGCCGCAATCCCTGCCTGCTGCGGTCCCCGTGAAATCCGGCGAGAACAGCGCCGACCGCGATGCGGCCGCGGCGGAGGTGCTCTCCATCGAATACTTCACCACTCTGCAGGTTCTGTTCGCGATGGTCCTGTATGCCCCCGCCCTGATGGCCTTTCTCACCGGCTTGAGCTTTGCCGAAGTCGAGACGTTCTTCACGACCGCGAGCCTCTGGACGTTCATCATCGCCGCCTTTGTGCTGTATTTGCTCGCCCTCGTCACGCCCTTCGCCACGCTGCTCTGGGTCATGATCATAAAGCTCTTCATGGGCGGTGACATCTGCAAGAACAATGTGAGCCCGGGTGTGTATCCCAAGTGGAGCAGAATGCATCTTCGAATCTGGTGCATCGGACGGCTGGAGAACCTGGTGCTTCTCACGCTGCGTACGATGTATCGCAGCGCACCGCTTATGGCGTTCGCGTTGCGGCAACTCGGCGCGCGCGTGGGCGACAACCTTCAGTGCGCGCAAGATGCTCAGCTGTCCGGGCCGCTGGACTTGATCTCCATCGGCGATGATGTCGCCATCCAGACCGGAGCCTACATTCAGACGACGAGATGGTCGGGGCAGTCCCTGCACGTCGGTCGCGTTCGTCTCGAGAGCGGCTGCAAGATCGGCATGCGAGCCGCCGTGGCGGAGAATGTGACCGTGGGCCGCGGGAGCTCGATTACTCCCTTTACCGCCATTCTGGCCGATGTGGGTTCGCAGGAGATGTGGGAGGGAGCTCCCGCGCGCCTGAGCGGCCGCTGCACGGAGCTTAAGCGCACGGCGAATGCTTGCCGGTACGCGTCTCCGATATGGCTGCTGGAAACCCTCAACATCCTTATGCAGGTCTTCATATCGTTTTGGCTCACGATAGTCCCAACCGCGGCCGTCTTATGGTTCGCCCTCGCCCTGATACCTGCTGGGGACGTTGAGCTTTCTGCAGAATATCTGAAGGTGACGCCGCTGTTCGGGGTGGTCTGGCACCTCACCCTCTTCGCCTTCATCACCACCTGGGTTGTCATCGCCGTGACCTCTTTGCTGGGCGCCCTGTTTATTCGCTGCACGGCGGCGGCGCCCGGGCTGTATCCGTCGCGTGGGCTGCGCGGCGCTCTCCTCATGTACAGAATGCAGCTAATGAACCGCATCCAGAGACAGTGGACCTGGACCGTCACCGGGCAGTACCTGCGAGCGCTCGCCGGCATGCGGTTTCCGCGGTTTGGCGGCTCGGAGTGCGACTTGATGTTCAACCTCGTCCCGGAGCTTGCTGCTGCCGACTCCCAGGTGTTCTGGTCCAATGGCTGTTTCACGAACATGCTCGACTATGGCGCCGAGCACTTCAATCTGCGTCGGCTTGACATGCCGCACAATTTCTTCAGCGGCAACAACTGCGCGGCAGAATACGGCCAGTTCCCGTCCAACTTCCTTCTGGGCGTCTCCACTCCCGGCAATGATATCCAGTTCCGGCGGCAGATGCGGTCGCGGCTTGGCGAGCCCATAACGGTGGCCGGAAACCCCGCCGTCAAGTTTGCGAGCGCATCGTTCGAGGCGGAAAATGAAACCCGCAGGCTCCCGGACTTCCCCCTCTTCCTGATACGGATCGTCCTGTTTGACGTCTTCGGCATTGGCGTTCTGCCCATCGCCGAGGGGCTGGTCTTCACGCTTCTATATATTTGTTTGTTGGGATTGGGTGGACAGCAGGTCGCCGGTGCCGCGATTGCTTTGGCGCTGACGGAAGCCGGTCTGGTCCTGCTATGCGTTGCGGCCAAGAAGGCCCTCGTCGGCTGCGAGTGGGGAACCGATGACTCGGCGCCGTTCTGGTCCTGGCGGCATTTCGCCTATTTCTTCGCGCAGGACTGCTTCTTCGTCTGGTGCAGGGGGCCTCTCGGATTTTGCGCCGGAACCATCCTTGCGAATCCGCTCCTGCGGTGGTTGGGATGTCAAATCGGCCGGCGGACGATCGTGACCCAGCCAATGCAGTGCTCCGACTGGAATGCGGTGAGCTTCGGCAACGACTGTGTAATCGACGGCTTCCTGCAGTTTCACACCTTCGAAAACATGATGCTGAAGGTAAAACGAACGCACATTCAGGACGGCTGCGCCGTCGCCTTCGGCACTACCGTGATGGGCGGCGCGCTCATTGAGCGGGACACAACGCTCTTGCCGCTGTCCCTGGTGCTCAAGGAGATGGATCTGCCGACAGCCAGCTACGAGGGGAGCCCTGTGCAGCCTGTGTGCGTCATAAGTTGAGCGCAGGAGTGCACGAGGCCAAGGGTCTTGCGGGCACGCCGCAGTCAGTCGACAACACCGACTGGCTGAAAACCGCTGCAATCATTTTGGTCGCGGTTGATCATTTCGGTCATTTCTTCATGGAAGACGACCGATGGTGGAGCGTTTTCGGACGCCTTGCGGCTCCGATATTCTTCTTCCTCATGGGCTACGCGCAGACCCGAATCGTTCCGCTCCACTGGATCTGGCTCGGGGTCATTCTGACCCTGCTCAACAGCTGGAACGCCCACTGGGCCTGGGTGGCCCCAAATATTCTTTTGAGCCTGGCACTCGTTCGCCTGGCACGTCCTTATGTGCAAATCCTTGTGCAACATCTGGGCTGGGCTGCTTTGGCCCTCCTTTGGTCCGCACTTCTGGCGGTGCTGCCGCTAGCCGCGACGATCGTCGATTACGGCGCGGAGGGATGGCTGTGGGCCCTGTTCGGCTTATGCCAGCGCATGTATGTCGATGTCGGATCGGCGACCGGCGCGGATGGCGCAGCCGCAAGCCCGCCAGCGTTGGCGCCCGCACCGAGAGAGAATGTGTGGTTAAAGCGCCTGCTGGCCTGCTTTGTCGCCGCGGTCGTCTATGTCTGGCAGGAACAACGGGAATACGCGTTTGCCCGAATCTATTTCGCCGTCTTCGTTCTCGGCGTCGGCGTCTTGTCCCTTGGCCTGTGTCTGTTCCGGCGCGGCCCGAGCCGATTCCAGCCGCCGGCAGCCGTGGCCGGCGGCCTGCGCTTCATCGGCCGGCACACTCTGGAAATCTACGCCATCCAGCTTGCCGGCTCCGAGCTCATCATAAAATTGGTGCCCGATCTCGCTCCCTGATTCACACCGGCACAGCACATCGGTTGGGCGCCAAGCTGAATCGACACCGCCATGATCAATCGCGACCCTGAAGAGAACTTCGAATCACTGTGGAAGACCTTCTACAACAGATACCCATTCTTCGAATTGAGGAATGTCGATTGGAAGAAGCAGCATGACACCCATAGGCCCATGGTCACACATAAGACCAGCGATGATAAGCTCTTCGATATCTTTTGCCGGATGCTCGATCCATTGGATGACGGGCATGTCGAGCTGGAGGCCAAAGCAAGTGGGGAGCGGAAGGCGCGATATTTCAGCGCGGAGAAAAAGCCCGGATTCCATCAGGAATTCTCACAGCGAGCGATCAAGCAGCTCTTCAAAACAAGCGCGAAGACTCTTATCCGCCATGGTTTCGGGAAGCCTGCGGAGACCGAGGCTTGGATGCTTCACTACTGCAGGTCCGGGAAATTTGGCTATATCAGGCTCCTTGAGCTGGAAGGCATCAAGAAGCGGACATTGACTGCCGCTCTTGACAACATTGCTCGTGACTTCAACGCCTTGAATGGCATCATCATCGACATCCGTGACAACCCGGGCGGAGAGGACAGTATTGCAATCACCATCATCAATCGCTTTTGCGATCGCAAGCGCGTTGCCTTTCACCGCAAGACGAAGATTGGGCCAGGCGAAGATGACTTTGCGCCCCTGAAGACGTGGTACCTCGAACCGCAGGGGGATGTACAATTCACCGGGCCGATCGTGCTCTTGACCTGTGATTCCGTTTTCAGCGGCGGAGAGGCCTTTGCGCTGGCGATAAAGCAGCTGCCTCACGTTACGATCATAGGCGATCATACCAATGGCATATTCTCGTATCAGCTCGAGAAGAAGCTCCCCAATGGCTGGGAGTACTGTTTGTCCTACCAGGTGTACCTTTCAGCTGACATGGTGTGCTACGAGGGCAAAGGGGTGCCAGCCGATATCGAGCTGCTCAACAAGAGGGCCGATATTGAAAACGGCACCGATCCCTTGATTGCGCGCGCACTGGAAGTTATGGCGGCAGGCTGCCGAAGGTGAAGACCGCGCCCAGCCAGACCGAGGGGCGAAAACCGAGGTCGGCGAAATATTTGTTGTAGATTTGAAGGACCTCGCCGCTGCGAAAAGTCTGCGCCAGGCCGGTGTTGACGGCGAGCCGGAATGCCCAGTCCCCGCGCGGCAGGACGATTGCGAACGGTTCAAAGGACAGATCCTCCGGCAATAGAACCAGCTCCCGCGAGTTCGCCCTCTGCATCAACGCGCGCAATACCAGCTTGTCGGTGGCAAAGCCGTCGACCATGCCCTGCGTCAGCGCCGCGAACCCCTTATCCCGATCGCTGAACTCGACCAGCGTGGCCGTAAGCTTCCGCCGCTCGAGCTGATCACGGATGGCCTGCGCGTTGGTCGAGCCCGGAACGAGGCCGATCCGCTTTCCTGCAAGGGTTTCAAAGCTGTTCAGGCCGGTATTGGCCTTGACGAGCAGACCCGTGCTGTCGGCGAACACCAGGCTGGAAAAGTCGACGACTTTCATGCGCGACAGCGAGACGGAGCTCGATCCGCACTCCATGTCGGCAAGGCCGGTGCTGACGCTTTCGAACCGCGTCTGCGTGGTCACCGGCACCCATTTGATCGCAAGCGAGGGCAAAGCGAGCTGGCGTTCGAGCGATGCGGCGATGCGCTCGCAAAGCTCGATCGTATAGCCTACCGGCTGCCCCTGCGGGTTCACGAACGAGAACGGCCGCGAGTCCGCGCGATAGGCGATGCGCAGCGTGGCGGTATCATGCACGGTCTGGAGCCGCCCCTCGAGCGGCTGTGCGCCGGCCGGCGCGGCAGATATCACGGTGCAAAGAAAAGCTGCGAGCGCCGGTCGCGCCATGGCATCACTCAGCGCTTGGAGGAGCTCATGATACATTCATCATTAGATGCTAGGGGCATGACGGTCAATGCAGCTCGGCGTATGCTTCTCGAGAACTAACGGCGGGGCACAAGCAGCGGCTCGACATTTGCGCCTCCGGCCATCTGCGGATGCGAGGGCTCAAAGCCGTTGCGCTGCTCACGCTTCAGGATGAGCGAGCGCGCAAGCGTGAAGGCGTCTTTTAAAGTTGCGCTCCGGCGCAGCGCGGTATTGAAGAAGGCGTCGCCAAAATAAGTCCACTTGGCGCGGTCCTCGCACCCGAACGAGGGATGGTCAGCGTCTGCCGCGGTGATCACAAGCGTGTCGGCACTGGCGAGGCGCGGTATGAAAACGCCGGAATAGCAGGCCGAGATGATCACGACCTTGCGCCGCACGCCCGCCCGCTCGAGCATCTCAGCGAGTCTCGAGGGCGTCAGCGTCGCGCTTCTGCGCCCCATTGTTACCGCGAGACCATCGGGAGAGCCGTGGGACGTGAGAATGAGAAACAGAACGTCCGTGCTCGGCTCCATCTTTTTTCCTGTCGCTTCCAATGTCGCCGCAAGCGCGTCGATCGTTGCGCCGCCGTCTTTCCTTGTATTGAAGCGAACGATGACCGGATCGCCGCCGAAGCGGCCCGCCACGATGCTCGCTGCGCCCGTGGCCTCGCTGCGAAATACATCTTGTTCGCCGGAAAGTCCGAAAGAAACTACCGCTGTCTTGCGCGCCTCTCCTGCCGTCGCCGGAGCAGCGGCCGTTACCATCAAGATGAAGGCGACGAGCAGTGTGCGAGCTTGCATGAAAGCCCCTTGATCGAGATCGGCTGATCCGCGCATCGGCCGCGCGGGGGTTCCCCCTACTGTGCCTTAAGGTTCGCTGCCCTGATTACCTTGCCCCATTTTTCGGTTTCGTCGGCGATGAGCTTTGCCAAATCCGAGGATGACCCGCCGAGCGCAGTGGCTCCCAGCTCGGTCAGACGCGCCTTGATATCGCCATGCGCAAGCCCAGCGTTGATGTGCCTGTTCAAAATATCGATGATCTCCGTAGGCGTGTTCCTGGGCACCACAACGCCGTTCCAGGTGCTCGCCTCATACCCCGGCACGAATTCGCTGACGGTCGGGAGGTCAGGCAGTACCTCCGACCGCATGGCGGTGGTGACCGCCAGCGCACGCAGCTTGCCGGTCCTGATGTAGCCGATCGATGCGGGCATCAGATCGAACATGACCTGCACTTCCCCGCTCAGGAGATCAATGAGTGCCGGCCCCGAACCCCGATACGGCACGTGCCGCATGTCGATATCCGTCATGAACTTGAAGAGCTCGGCGGCGAGATGCTGAGTCGCACCAATCCCCCCGGAAGCAAAGTTGAGCTTGCCGGGGTTTGCTTTTGCATACGCGATGAATTCGGGAACGGTCTGGACCGGAACCGAGGGATTGACCTCCATGACATTGGGAACTCGGAACACGGGGGCGACCGGGGCGAAGCTCCCGATGAAGTCGAAACTGAGATTGCTGTAGAGGGTCGTGTTGATCGTATTGGCCGACGTGGCCCACAGCAGCGTGTAGCCGTCGGCGGCAGCTCTCGCGACGAACTCGGTGCCGATATTGCTGCCTGCGCCCGGCCGGTTCTCGAACACAAATGGCTGGCCTGACCGCTCCGACAGCCATTGCGCCATCAGGCGCCCGATGACGTCGGACGAGCCGCCGGCAGGGAAGCCGAGTATGATATGCACCGGACGTGACGGATAAGTTTGCGCGTTCGCCATCCGGGAATCCGGAGGAAGCGCGGCAACGCCGGCCACAAGCTTTAGAAAACGTCTGCGGGGGACCTTCAGGGCATGCTCCATGCCGTCACGCCTGCGAGGAATAGCCGCCATCGACGGGGATCGCAGCGCCTGTGATGAAATCCGATGCCGGGCCCGCGAGAAAGACTGCAACGCCGGCCAGGTCCTGCGGCTCGCCCCAGCGGCCGGCTGGCGTGCGCGCAAGAACGCGCTCGTTGAGGCCGGGCACCTCCTTGCGCGCTGATTGCGTCAGCGGCGTGTCGATCCAACCCGGCAAGATCGCGTTGACCTGGATGCTGTCCTTCGCCCACGCGCAGGCAAGCGCCTTGGTCATTTGAACGATGCCGCCCTTGCTTGCCGCATAGGCGGCGGCAAAGGAAGCGCCAAAAATCGAGAGCATGGAGCCGATATTGACGATCTTGCCGCCGCCGCCCTTCCTCATGTGCGGATATGCCGCCTGCGCGCACACAAATGCACCGTTCAAATTCGTATCCATGACCTCGTTCCACTCCGCAAGCGCATAGGCCTCGGGCTGCTTGCGGATGTTGGTGCCGGCGTTGTTGACAAGGATGTCGATACGGCCAAAGCGTGCAACGGTGCTATCGATCATTGCGCGGCATGATTCTTCCCGGGTGACATCGACCTCGAAGGCCGCCGTGCGCACGTTGAGCGCCTCCAGGTCCTTTGCGGCTGCGAGATTTTTC
>DASXIG010000423.1:0-8344 GCA_036498105.1 Xanthobacteraceae bacterium
TTGGAGTCCATGTAGCTCGAATGGGGATCGAGCCCGGCGAGCATGCCGTTGATCGCCGATTCGATCAGCTTGCCGTCGTCGGGTTTTTCGACGTAATCGGCGCGCACCCGTTCGAAGACATCGCCGAACAAACTGAGCTGCCGATAGGTATCGGCGGCCGCGGCTTGCGCGCGTGCGCCTTCCAGCAGGAGGCGAGGCTGGGTGGTGACCAGCGTGACGGCCACACCCGCCGCCGCGCCGAGGAGTATAAGAGACGTCTTGCGCATCATCCGCGAACCTTCTGGCCTTGCGTTCCGGCCCACCATGGGCCTGAATCGACGGGTACACCGTCCTTGCGGAATTCCACATATAGTACGGGCTGACTGCTGTCGCCCGCCGGAGCGTCGGTCGCTGGGTCTCCGCCGCCCATGACCGCCACTGGTTCCCCCGTCACTACGAATTGCCCCAGATCGACGGATATCCGTTCCATCCCAGCGAGCAGCACATGATAACCGCCACCGGCATTAAGGATCAAGAGTTGGCCGTAATTGCGGAAGGCTCCCGCATAAACAACCCAACAATCGCACGGGGCTGTGATCTGGCTACCGGGACGACCCGCGAGCGTCAGGCCTTTTTCGGTTCCACCGTGGCCGTCAGCTGCCCCGAACTCCTTGATTCTCGCCCCATTGATGGGGAGCGGCAGGAGACCTTTCGCCGCGGAGAATGCCACCGCCGGGGTCAAGCGGCCGGGATCCCGCAGGGCTGCGAGATCGGGCCGAGTGTCGAGCGCCTTTCGCTCCACGCTGGCGCGGGCAACCGCGCGCTTGGCGCGGGCAGCCGCGTCGAGCGAGCCTTCGAGCCCGGAAATGAGCTGGTTGAGGTTTCCGGCCTCTCGCGCCAATTGTTGCGCGCGCTCGCGCTCGCCGCTGAGCGCCTGTTCCGCTTCGCTCTGGCGCTTCTGGCGCTCCTCGATGAGCACGGAGAGACGTTGGCGCTCGTCCGCGAGCACGAAGAGGTCGCGCGCGAGCTTGTCGCGTTCCACCGCAATCTCCTTGCGCAGCCGCACGAGCTCGGTGAGATCGGCGGAGAGAATCTCGGCCTGCTGGCGCACCTCCGGCAGCACGGAGCCAAGCACCAGCGCGGAGCGCACGGATTGCAACGCGTCCTCGGCGCGGATCAGGAGCGCCGGCGGCGACTGGCGACCGATACGCTCCAAGGCGGCGAGCAGCTCGACAATGAGGTTTTCCCGCTGGCGCAAGGACGCGCGCAGCGCCTCTTCGCTCTCGTCGAGCGGGCGCAACCGCTCCTGGGTTTGGGCGATGCGCTCCTCGACGGCGGCAACGCGAGCGGCCGTGTCGACGATCTGCTGATTGAACTTGCGCCGATCGTCACCCATGGCCTCGATCTCGCGCTTGAGCTTGGCCTCCTTTTCGAGCGTCTTGCGTTGCTCGGTGCGCAAGGTCTCGAGCTCCTTATCGCGCTGCTTGAGGGTATCGAGGCTCGCGGGAGGCGCGGGTCTGTTTTCCGGCGCGAACGGATCAAGCGAGAGGGGCGCCTGGGCGCATGCGGCAATCGGGCTTATCGCGCAGGCGATCGCTGGCAGTGCGACCGTCACCGCGAGCACGCGGCCCATAACCGGACAGGAGGATAGGAGCGGGCGCATCAATCCGTGCTTGTGCAAGAACCGGTCCAGTACGATCATCAACCAGAATTGCCGCGGCATTAAGACTAAAGAGGTTATCCGCGATGATATGGGTGGCCGGAAAGAATGGTGGTGGCCCGGTAGAGCTGCTCGAACAGCATGATGCGGGCAAGCTGATGTGGCCAAGTCGCCGCGCCGAAAGCGATGGCGAGCTCGGCCTTCTCACGCAGGCCAGGCGCCAGCCCGTCGTGGCCGCCGATAATGAATGCTACCACGGCTTTGTTCTGCGCGCGCCAACCCTGCAACCGTCCCGCAAAGGACGGGCTGCTCATGCCCTCGCCGCGCCCGTCCAGGATCACCATCACGCCGTCCTCGGGGACGACATTGGCGATCGCGATCGATTCTTCCAGCACGCGCCGTGCAGCATCGCCGGCGCGGCTTTCCCGGATCTCAATGACATCGAGTGCGCTGATGCCAGCCTTGCGCCCGGTGCTCTCGGCACGTTTGCGGTAGCGCTCCGCTAGCTCGCGCTCGGGGCCTTGCTTGAGCCGGCCGACGGCCACGACCACGATCCGCATGGGCGGCACGATAGCCACGGAGGACGTGTCCGCTCAAGCCGTGTGGGGAAATTGAAGTTTCGTAGGGCGGGTTAGCGGCCGAGCTCGCTCCGGCGAGATCGGCGCGTAACCCGCCGCCGTTCAGTGGGTGTATTTGGTGGGTTACGCTGCAAAGTCGGCCGATAGCCGACTTTGCAGCGTACCCACCCTACAAGATTGCTAACTTGCGCGCGGGCCGTGCGGGGATGCGGGCGCCCACATCTTCTCCAGATTGTAGAAGGCGCGCACCTCGGGGCGGAAGACATGGACGATGACATCGCCCGCATCGATCAGCACCCAGTCGCAATGGGGCATGCCTTCGACCTTGGCATCGCGCACTCCGGCCTTGGCGAGGTCCTTGAGCACACGATCGGCCGCCGAGCCGACATGACGCTGCGAACGGCCTGACGCTATCACCATGGCGTCGGCGATCGTGGTCTTCCCGAAAAGATCGATGGAGATGATGTCCTCGGCCTTCATGTCATCGAGGCTCGCGAGGATCAGGCGGAGAACCTCCTCGGCGGCAGGTCGCGGCCGGGAGATTGATTCGGCGGCGCGGCGCGCGCCATGCCGAGCAAGTGCATGTGTTGGCAGGGTTCCTTTCCTTTCGCTGCAGCATCGCCCCCGCTAGCGCAGGAGCAAGGATAGATAGTCATGCCGGACCAAACGTTTCAATCCGGGGCGTTCGGGAAGTTTCAATATGTGGCGGATTGGTCACTGTTTCATGACGGGGAGGTACGGATTGCGTAGGGGCGAGGCATTTGCCGACCTTTTATTGGTATGCGCGTAGGGATGAACGGCGACGCAGTGCGTTCCTTCCTACGGAGGCAAGGACCGCTTCGGATGCAAGCCCCCTCGGGCGGCTCGCAGAGCGGTGGATGAGAGCGGCGACTTCAATCCGTGCAGGTAGACCCACGCAGGCGGCTTGCGGTCGAGCAGCGACTTCGCTGCTCTTTCCGGGATGCGGGCGCGTGCGAGCGCCTGGCCGGCGGCACTGGCGCCGGCATAAAGGCTTGGCCCCAACCGGTCGATGACGGCGATGGGCACGAGCGCAGCGATGCCGCGCCATTTCTGCCAGCGGTGGAAACTGCGCAGATTGTCGGCGCCCATGATCCAGACGAAGTGCACGCCGGGGCAATGCTGGCGCAGATAGGCAATGGTCTCATAGGTGTAGCGGGTACCGATCTGAGCCTCGAGCCCGAGGATCGCGATGCGGGGATCACGAGCGAGCTTGCGCGCTGCAAAAATCCGCCCCTCGAGCGGCGCCAGCCCGCGGGTATCCTTGAGCGGATTGCCCGGCGTCACCAGCCACCACACGCGGTCGAGATGGAGCCGCTTCATGGCGATCAAGCATGCCCGGAGATGGGCTTCATGCGGCGGATCGAACGTGCCGCCGAAAAGGCCGATGCGCATCCCGCGATAGTGCGGGGGAAGGCGGACATTGCCGCGCGCGCGTGGCGCAGTCTGTCCGCTCCCGGCGAGGGGGCTCGGCGGAAGTTTCAGGGCAGCCGCTCCCATTAGCGCCACATATGGTCGACGATGATTGCCGTCGCCGCCCTTCCACCTCTGTCATTGCCGGGCTTGACCCGGCAATCCATCATCTTGCGAAGAAGATGGACCCGCGGGTCAAGCCTGACCCCTACAAAGCCCGGTCGGGCGGCGCCGGCCTGGGTCACGGCCGGGTCTGCCCAGTGCCGCGCACGCGGTACTTGAAGCTCGTGAGCTGATCGACGCCGACCGGGCCGCGCGCATGAAAGCGGCCAGTGGCAATCCCGATCTCGGCGCCGAACCCGAACTCGCCTCCATCGGCGAATTGAGTCGAGGCGTTGTGCAGCACGATTGCGGAATCGACCTCGCGCAGGAATTTCTCCGCGTTGGCCGCATCCCCGGTTACGATCGAGTCGGTGTGATGGGAGCCGTAGCGCTCGATATGAGCGATCGCGCCATCGATGCCGGAGACCACCTTCGCGGAAATCACGGCATCGAGATATTCCGTCGACCAGTCCTGCTCGCTCGCCGGCTTCACGCGGGCGTCGGCTGCACGCGTTGCGGCGTCGCCACGCACCTCGCAGCCGGCTTCGAGCAGCATCTTGACGAGGGGCGCGAGGTGGGACTGCGCTGCTGCCGCATCGATCAGCAGCGTCTCGGCCGCCCCGCAAACGCCCGTGCGCCGCATCTTGGCGTTGAGCACGATGGCCTTGGCCATGTCGAGCTTGGCGCTGCGGTCCACATAGACATGGCAGATTCCTTCGAGGTGCGCGAATACCGGCACGCGCGCTTCCTGCTGCACTCGCGCCACCAGGCTTTTTCCCCCGCGCGGCACGATGACGTCGATGGCGCCATCGAGGCCTGCGAGCATCATCCCCACTGCGGCGCGCTCGCGCGTCGGCACGAGCGCGACCGCATGCTCCGGGAGCGGCGCCTTGCGCAGGCCCGCAATCAACGCGGCATGGATCGCCTGGTTGGAGCGGTGGCTCTCGGACCCTCCGCGCAGAATCGCGGCATTGCCGGCCTTGAGGCAAAGCGCGGCAGCATCCGCGGTGACGTTGGGGCGGCTCTCGTAGATGATGCCGACCGTCCCGAGCGGCACCCGCACGCGCTCGATGGTCATGCCGTTGGGGCGCGTCCAGGAGTCCATGACCACTCCGACGGGATCGGCGAGAACGTGCACCACGTCCATGCCTTCAGCCATGGCGGCAACGCGTTTGTGGTCGAGCGCGAGACGGTCGACAAAGGCCGGGGTCGCCCCGGACGCCTTCGCTTCGGCCACGTCGGCCGCGTTGGCTTCCAGAATGTTGGGCTTGTGCGCGCGGATCTCATCCGCCATTGCGAGAAGCGCATCGTCCTTCTGCCGGGTCGGCGCGAGGGCGAGTATGCGCGCCGCTTCCATGGCGCGCCGGCCGAGCTCATGCATCGCTCCGGCGATATCGGCCGTATCCTCGATGGTCTTCAGCGGCACAGTCATCGCGTGGTTCCTGATCGGCGTCATTTATTTATCATGTTCACGAGACCCCCGCGAGGCCATTGCGCCCGGATGTGTCAGGTGAGCAAATGCTGCAACGAACCAACGAGTCCCGACCGTAAAAACAACGATGCTTGCCTCTCCTGCCCTCGCTTGGGCGCTCGCCTGCGCCCTCCTTCCTGTGCTTGCCTGCATCATGGCCGGCGCCGCCGTCGGCGGGGACAAACGCTGGCCGGGGGCGGACATGCTGGTGGGATTTGGGCTCCTTGGCGCCGCGCTCAGCATTCTCGCGGTGACCACCCGATTGCCGCTCTCCTTGCTCATGGCCGGCCTTGCCGCGCTTTCCATGCTTGCGCTGCTCGTGCGCCGGCGATTTCCGGGCTCGCGCGCAACCTGGATCGCACTGGCGCTGGTTTCTCCAATTCTCGTCGGCGCGGCGCAGAGCAACGCCGCGATGTGGGACGATTTCTGGAACTGGCTGCCGAGCGCAGCTTACGCCTACCGCCAGGACTCCCTCGCCTGGCCCGATCTCGCCCCCTCGCTCTCGATTTTTCCGGGCTATCCGCAGGGCATGCCGCTCATGATCGGAGCCGCTTCGTTCATCGCGGGGCGCTTCCTCGAAGCGGCCGGACCCATCGTCAACGTCGCGCTGCTCGCGGGCGCCAGCGCGCTCTTTGCCGAAGCGCTCGCGGCAGCCCTCATCCGGCGCGGGCGCCTGGCGGAACGGGAAATGCCGCTGGTTCTGGTCGCCTGCGCGGTGGCGATCACCACGCTCCTCAACCCCGGACTCGACGGAGCCGTGGTGCTGTCGTCCTACGCCGATTGCGCCACCATGGTCGCAGTCGGCGCGCTCGGCCTGATCGGGGTCGAGATTCTGTCGCGCCTCTCGGGTTACCCCGCGGACGTGAGCGGACTGGCTTGGCGTTTCGGCTTGATTGCCGCAATGCTGCTCAATCTCAAGCAGGCCAACCCTGTCCTTCTGGCATTGATCGCAGCCGGGCTCATGCTTGCTGCCTGGCGCGATCCGGCGATCCGAGCACAGAGCGTGCTGGCGCAGCTTCCTCGCATGCTCGGCCCCGCAATCGTGCTGTTCGCGGTCTGGCGCTGGTACGTCGGGCAGAATTTGCCGCACTCCGAGCAGACCTTCCGACCGGTCCATGACTGGAATTTCGGCGCCCTCGGACACACCCTTGTCTCCATCCGCGACCTCGTCGCGGATGCGCCGGTCTTTCACACTCTGATGTGGTTGGTCACGGCGGCAGGCGTGGCGACATTTCTTTGTCGGCCTAACAATGCAAGCGAGGCGCGACGGCTGGCAGTGGTCTGCGCCACGGTCTGGCTCGGCTACAACATTTTCTTGTTGGTTGCTTATGCAGGAGCGATGGAGCTGAGCGATGCGGAGATCGCCGCCGACTATTGGCGCTACACGCCGCACGTGGCTCTGCTCGGGCTTTACACGCCCGTGATCGCGGTTGCGACCGGACGCTGGCCCGCGCGCCTGGCAGCGATCAAACTGCGGAGCGCCGGCCCCGCGCTTGCGGCGGTGCTGCTGGCCGTTTGCGCGATGCCGGTTCGCAGCGATCTCAACAACCCTTCGGGCCGGGACTGGCAACTCTTCCTGCGAGCAGCCACGATCGAGATGCGGCAAATCATGCCGGCCGGGTCCAAAGTGTTGATCGTCTCAACGGACAATTCCAGCCCGTTTGCCGTCGCCGTGCGCTATAACCTCTGGCAGCTCGGGGTGGCGGAGCAGCAAATCCAGCCGGCGATCTTGTGGCGCGACAAAGATTTCAGCCACGTCACGAGCTGGAAAGAGGGCGGAGGAACTGATTATCTGCTTGTTCAGGACGCCGAAGGCGTAATGGACGCGACGATCGACGCGCTCGAGCTGCCCCGGATCGATCATGAGCTGGCGCTGTTCGCTCGGCGAGATGAGGGATGGCAGAAGATCAAGTCATGGCCGGTTCCAGCGGGCTTGCTTCGCCGCGACCAATGATAGCCGGGCGCGCGCGATGAAGCTCAGGGATCAAGTGGCGATCGTCACCGGCGCCGGACGCAATATCGGCGAGGAGATCGCCAGGCTGTTCGCGGTGGAAGGCGCGCGGGTGGCGGTGGTCGACATGGATGCCGGGCGCGGCGGACGCGTCGCGGCCGAGATCAAGCAAGCCGGCGGAGAGGCGGAGCCGTTCGCCGCGGATGTCTCGCGCGGCAGCGCGGTTGCCGAGCTGGTGCGCGCGGTGGTGGCCCGCTTCGGACGCGTCGATATCCTCGTCAACAACGTGGCGATCTCCGACAACAAGCACATCTTCGACATAACCGAGGAAGAATGGGACCACGTGCTGGCGGTCACGCTCAAAAGCCAATTCCTCATGGGCAAGCACGTGGCGCAACAGATGGCGGCACAGGGCGGGGGCGGGCGCATCGTGAATATCGGCTCCACCTCGGGCTTCATGGGGCGGAGCCGCGCCATTGCCTATTCGGCGGCGAAAGGCGGCGTCGCCAACCTCACGCGCGCCATGGCCGCGCAGCTGGCCCCGCACAAGATCCGTGTGAACGCGATCGTTCCCAATAAGATCGGCTCCCCTGTGGGCAAGGACGAGTTCGATCCGACGCGACCGGTGCCGAACATGCCCAAGCGTCCGGGCGAGCCGAAGGAAGCGGCGAAGGCGGTGCTGTTTTTGGTGAGCGACGATTCCTCCTTCGTCTACGGGGCCAACCTGTTCGTGGACGGCGGCGTCTCGGCGATGGATCTGTCGTAGGCCGCGGCGCGAGCCTGTCGCCGATTGCCGGTTGTCAAGCAAGCGCACATTTTGGATACCTGTAGCCCGGATTGAAGCGCAGCGGCAGCGGAGGGCAAATCCGGTAACAGCGCCCCCGCATTTTACACGCGCGCCTTCGTCGCGCCGCTCCAATCCCAGTGACTAAACGGGTCAGATCCACAGGCGTTCACCATGCTCGAAAAATTTGCCCGCTATCCGCTCACCTTCGGGCCCACCCCGATCGAAAGGCTAAGCCGCCTGACCAAGCATCTCGGCGGCGCCGTGGAGCTCTATGCCAAGCGCGAGGACTGCAATTCCGGGCTCGCCTTCGGCGGCAACAAGATCCGCAAACTCGAATACATCGTGCCCGACGCTATCGCCTCCAACGCCGATACTTTGGTCACGA
>DASXIG010000424.1:0-2510 GCA_036498105.1 Xanthobacteraceae bacterium
GCGGTCTGCTGGCCGGGATAGATGACGTCGTTGCCGGCGACGCGCACCGCGACGCTCTGCTCGATCGCGCGCGTCATGGTCGGCTCGTTGGTGATGCTCGCATCGATGCCTTTGTTCTTGTAGGCCGGCAGATGCTCGGGGAAGCCGATATAGACCACGTCGGCGTCGTTGAATCTCAAGCTGCCTTGCTTGAGCGCCTCGTTGAGGGCGGCCGCGCTGCCGGTGCCCGGCCCGCCCACGGCAATCTTCATGCCTTTAAGATCGCTGAAAGTCTTGTAGCGGCCGGAATCGACATGGTCCTTGAGCACCATCAGCGAGGAAAAGCCGTAGCCCGGCTTGATCGAGGCCTGGTCCGCGACAATCTTCATGCCGATCCCGCGCCCGACCGCATTGTAGAAACCCGCAGACACCGTGCCGCCTCCGACTTCGAGTTCGCCGGTTCCGAGCGGTGCTACCATCTGCGCCGCCGAGTTGAACCCGATAATGGAAACCGCGAGGCCTTCGTCGCGGAAGAACCCCATGGCGTCGGCGACGTAGTAGCCGACATCGCTGATGGTTCGGGCGACGCCGATCCGGACCTGATCGGCCGCCATCAGCGGCGACAGCACGCCGGAAATCGCAAGACAGATCAGGCCGCCTAGCGACCCTCTGGCACTCTTGTGGATCCACTTCATCAAACACCGTTAGCAGGAGCGCAGGCCGGGTGCGAATTAGGCAAAGGTGGGGCCTACTTCTACACCAGCCGGTAAATCTCGCCCTGCCACCCGCACGCGAGCAGCCGCTCGCTCATGTGCAGCGGCACCGGGGCGCTCACCCGGATGGGCGCGCGGTTCTTGTAGAGCGGCACCACGATCTCGCGCGCATGGAGATGCAGGCCGGAGCCGCCGGCACGCGGAGCGTTGCCGTAGATCCCGTCTCCGACCACCGGCCAGCCCATCATGGCGCAATGCACGCGCAGCTGATGGGTCCGGCCAGTGAGCGGCTCGAGCGCCAGCCAGCTCAAGCGTGCCCGCGCATCGTCCGGCCCGGTCGCGCTGCGCCCCAGCACCTTCCATGTCGTCACCGCCGGCTGGCCCTGCGGATCGGGCTTCATCCACCAGCCGCGCGTGACATCCAGGCGCCCGAGCGCCGCATCGATGTGTCCCTCGTCCTCGGCCGGGCCGCCTTTCACCACCGCCCAGTAGGTCTTTCCGATCCGGCCGCTCTTGAACAGCCGGCCGAGCTCGGCCAAGGCCTTGCGGTGCCTGCCGAGCACGAGACAGCCGGATGTGTCGCGGTCGAGCCGGTGCGCGAGCGCCGGCGCGCGCGGCAACCCGAAAGTGAGCGCGCCGAAATGGTCCTCCAGGCATTCGCCTCCGCGCGCACTCTTCGGTCCCTGGTGGACCGCGAAGCCGGCAGGCTTGTCGATCACCAGCATCAGGGCGTCGCGATAGAGGATGCGCGACACTATCTCTTCCGCGTTCATGACAAGATCGGTATCACGGGTTCCCGCATGAGCGACAGCGCCGTCGAGAAACAGAGTTGGTGGCAGCGTCTCAGCGGCGGGCTCAAGCGCACGTCCTCTTCGATCGGGGGCGCGATCACCGATATCGTGGCCAAGCGCAGGCTCGACCAGGGCGTGCTCGACGAGATCGAGGAGGTGCTGATCCGCGCGGACCTCGGTGTGGATTGCGCGGCGAGAATCGCCGCCGCGGTCGGCGAAGGCCGCTACGACAAGACGATCACGCCCGAGGAGGTGAAGGAGGTGCTGGCGGGCGAGGTCGCGAAGGTGCTTGCTCCGGTTGCCACGCCGCTCGCGATCGGCGAAGGCCGGCCGTTCGTGGTTCTGGTCGTGGGGGTCAACGGCTCCGGCAAGACAACGACCATCGGTAAGCTCGCAGCCAAGGCGCGCGCGGATGGCCATTCCGTGATGCTGGTTGCGGGCGATACCTTCCGTGCGGCGGCGATCGATCAGTTGAAAATCTGGGGCACCCGCGCCGGAGCGTCTGTGATGGCGCGCGCACCCGGTGCCGATCCCGCCGGTCTTGCCTTCGATGCGCTGGCGCAAGCGCGCGGGAAAGTCGATCTGCTGCTCGTCGATACGGCGGGCCGCCTGCAGAACAAGGCGGTGCTGATGGACGAGCTCGAAAAGATCGTGCGCGTGGTGAAGAAGGTCGATCCCTCCGCCCCGCACGCAGTCCTGCTCGTGCTCGATGCGTCCGTCGGACAGAATGCGCTTTCGCAGGTCGAGATATTCCGCGAGGTGGCCGGTGTAACCGGCCTCATCATGACCAAGCTCGACAGCACCGCGCGCGGCGGTATTCTCGTCGCCATCGCGGGCAGGTTCGGCTTGCCCGTGCACTACATCGGGGTGGGGGAGGGGATCGACGATCTCGCCCCGTTCTCAGCCCAGGAATTTGCCAAGGCCATTGCAGGGATTGCATGAGCTCGAACAGGCGTACGCTCCACCCGACCCTCAAGCTGGCGCTCGACATCGGGCCGCTGCTGCTGTTCTTTGTTGCAAATTCCCG
>DASXIG010000425.1:0-2768 GCA_036498105.1 Xanthobacteraceae bacterium
GCCTTTTCCGGCAAGGACCCGACCAAGGTCGATCGTTCGGCAGCCTATGCTGCGCGGTACTTGGCGAAGAATGTCGTCGCCGCCGGCCTCGCGGAGCGCTGCACCATTCAAATCGCCTATGCCATCGGTGTTGCCGATCCCATGTCGTTGCTCGTGGACTTGCACGGCACGGGCACGGTGGATGAGAGGAAGATTGAGAAAGTGCTGCCGGAAATCTTCCCGCTGCGGCCGACCAGCATCCGGCGCGCACTCAAGCTCTCCCGGCCGATCTATCGCCGGACGGCCGCTTACGGACACTTCGGCCGCGCGTCCGAGAAGGATGGCGGGTTTTCCTGGGAGCGGACCGATCTTGCAGACCCGCTCGGGCGCACCCTCAGCTGAAGGGCTGCATACTTACTCAGCAGGGGCCGCAATTGGGTTGCGCATTGCGCCGGCGCGTGCCGTCCCGACGCACAACAGGCTCGCGAGCAAGACTAACGCCACGAGCACCAAGACCAGATCAGGCCGGCCCTTGTCCATGAGGTACCCGAACGGGACCGGTGCCAGCGCACCGCCAAGCGGCAGGCCGGCACTCACGAATCCGAATACCTTTCCGATCTGACCCGGCGGCGAAGCATCCTTCAGCATCACGTCGCGCGGGGTGCGGCTTGCCCCTATGACAAGGCCGGCCATGAACAGAACCGCCAGCGTGGTGATATCGCCCATGGTCTTGAAGGAGACCAGCAGCACGAGCGCAGCCGCTACCAGGGTCAAGGCAACAGTAAACGCGAGATGACGATCGCTGCGATCGGCAACCCAGCCGCCAACCAGAACGCCGCCTGCCGCTCCGGCCATGAAGCCCGTGAGAGCGATCGAGGCGGCGTTTAGGCCAAGGCCATGGACGTCGTGCAGTACCGGTATCAGCCAGGATTGGATTCCGCCGGTCGCAACCGCCGTCATGAGGAAAAACCCGAAGAAAAGCAGCATCGGTTTTGTCATAAGCAGAGCGCTGCCGTGCAGCAGCGAACCGCGCTCGGTCCCGTGCCGGCGATTTTCGTCGCCCAGAATGGCGCTTTGCCAAACAATGACGAGCACCAGGGGGACGCCAAGCAATCCGAGGACGGAGAGAGTGGTCCGCCAGCCCAATAGCAAGGTCAGCGCCGCCGTGACCGGCGGAGCGAACACAGATCCCAGATTGCCGCTGAATGTGTGAAGGGCGAAGGAACGACCCATCTGGGTACGGTCCACTGATGAACTGAGAATTGCGTAATCCGTCGGGTGGATCACGGAATTGCCGACGCCCGACATGAGGCAAAGAAGCAAAACCTGCCAGTACGCCGTGGCGAGGCCTAGCGCGGCGATCGAGAGCGTCATCAGAAGCGTTCCGCACACGAGAAAACGCCGGGCACCGTAGCGATCTACCAGAAAACCGACGGGCGTTTGCAGCAAGCCAGTGGCGCACGACATCAGAGCCATGGAGAGACCGAGCTCCGTAAAGGACACGCCAAAGGTGGATTGCCACGCCAGGAAGATCGGCGGCAGGCAGAGCTGATAAAAATGCGATAAAAAATGCCCGGTTCCGATCAGCGCGTTGACGCGGACGCTTGGGCTTTGCAGCACTGTCATATGCGGGTACTGAGTGGTATCCCTCTGGAAGCGAATCGTGGCTGTCCTCACCTATAAGTGCCCTCACCTACTAAAACGACCGCAAGTTAGACAAGTCTCGCCGGCATAGCGGATAGCTGGCATGCGAAAGCAATACTCAAAATCAATGCCGAGAAGCGTGCGCAGAAGCAATCGAATAGCCGCAACGCCACGGATTGACCTCGGCACCACCGTCAAGTTGGGCAAAGATGCGAATGTTCTGCCGGTGGACTGAGCCGCCCGAGCTTGCGCATGACCCTTGAAACTCCTCCTTCGGGCGCACCCGAATTGGCGAGCGCCACCATCCCGCTCTTTAGCGAGGGCTCCGACGAGGCGGCTCGCCAGCGACTCCGGCGAAACCGGTTTGTGGCCACAGCCCTGCTCGCGGCTATGGGTGTCATATTCACAGTCACTCGCATGATTCCTGAGCCCGGCTTCGCGACGCTGCTCGTGCAATCCGGGGCTGAGGCGGGAATGGTCGGGGGTCTTGCCGATTGGTTCGCTGTGACGGCTCTGTTCCGCCATCCGCTGGGATTACCAATTCCGCACACTGCAATCGTTCCCAGCAACAAGGACCGTATCGGGCGCACTCTCGGACGCTTCGTCGAGCGCAATTTCCTGACCTCCGAAGCGCTTCTGAGCAGGCTCCGGCAAATGGAGGTCGGCCGCCGGGTTGCAGCTTGGCTTGCGGCACCAGCCACGGCCCCGCTGATTGCGCGCTCTGTTACCGCCATGCTGCCCTATCTCATCCATTCGCTGCGCAACCGTGATCTACACGACTTCCTTGGACGGACCTTGGGCGCGCAGCTGCGCCACGCGGATTTTGCGCCGCTGATCGGCCGGGGCATCCAGGTTCTCACGGCGAGTGGCGAGACGGATATTCTCTTCGAACAGGCCATCGAAGTCGCCCAGCGCTGGCTCAAGAAAAATCGCAACAAGATCGACGCTCTCGTCACCGAGCATAGCCGCTGGTGGATTCCAAAAGCGATCGACCGGCGCGTGGCGGCGGCACTTGTTGACGGCACCCTCGAGCTTCTCGGTGGGTTAAGAAAGCCGGGCGGCGAAGCGTCCACCAGATTCCGGGAGGTGATCGCCGGCGTGGTTCACGAATTGCTCGAATCACCGGAGAAGCGCGAGCGGATCAA
>DASXIG010000426.1:0-3762 GCA_036498105.1 Xanthobacteraceae bacterium
CTCATAGATGGAGCGCCCCTCATGCGGTTTGTCGACCGCTTCAAGAAAGAGTTGGTTAACATCGATCGGATCGTCCAGGCAGACCGCGAACACGCAGACTACAACGGGACGGCTCCTGCTTCGATACGCTAGCGCGCTTCGTCGCGCCACGGCGTCTTGTCTGTTCCAATCCCCGCGATTACCTCATGGGCGAGGAAGTGAAGTTTGTCCGGTTGGCAAACCTCGCACCTTGGGCCGCCAAAGCAGTATTTTGGTGTTTTCTTCGCGATATCCGAAAGGATATAACCAAAGCATTAGGAAAAAACGCGCCGCCCTCGGATCTCGAGTTGCTGAAAACAGATGAGGCCAACCGAGCTTTTTTTCAGCAGACTATCGCACAAGGTTCTCGCAACCTAAGAGGCTCGATCGAATCATTTGCACTCGAATTGGCAGACTGGGGTTTTTTGCTGCAGGACATCACATCGTATGTCAGCATCTGGCACTGCGAGGTCGACCACATGATGTTTCCCGCGTGCGCCAAGTATCTGGCCTCGAAGCTGCCGAACCCCACTTTGCACATCATTCCGGGCACCGGCCACCTTGGTGTCATATGGGGGCATGCGGAGGAGGTCCTGCGCGAGCTGTCGGCCACCAACCGCCATGCGCTCCACCAAGCAGCATGACCGTCCTCGCCGCCACGCTGATCGCGCTCGCAGCCGTTACGGGGCTCTATATCTGGGCAAGCTGGGCACCGGAGCTCAGTTTCGAAGAGCTGCGAGAGCGTTGGGGCCGGCCGCCCTCGCAGTTCGTGGACATCGCCGGGATGCGCGTGCACATGCGCGACGAGGGACCGCGCGATCACGCAAGCCCCATCGTGCTGCTGCATGGTAACGCATTATCACTCCATAGCTGGGATGGCTGGGCTGCAGCGCTGACGGGCCGGCACCGTGTGATCCGCTTCGATCTGCCAGGCTTTGGATTGACCGGCCCACCTCCGGATCGCATCTATGGAGAGGAGCGTGACGTGCAGGTGGTTACCGCAGTACTCGACCATCTCGCCATCGAGCGCTGCGTACTCGGCGGTAATTCGCTCGGGGGCGGCATCGCATTAGCAACTGCGCTCTTGCATCCCTCACGGGTGAAAAAGCTTATTCTCGTGGATTCGAGCGGCGCCGCGAGACCTACCCCTAAGCTCTTCTGTTTTCACTATCTTGCGCGGCTGCCCATGAGCGACTGGATGGTCAGGAACACTCTGGCACGGCGCTTGGTGGAGGGCATTCTGCGTAACCTCTTCCGCGACCATCCCGCCAAGGTGACTCCCGAGCTCGTCCGGCGCGTGTATGAGCTCACGCGGCGGCAGGGCAATCGCCGGGCGCTGATTGATCGTGAGCGGCAGTGGCAATGGCCGAGCGGATATTTTGCTCATCGCATGAGCGAGCTGAAGTTGCCAACACTCATCATCTGGGGCGGCCGTGATTACCTGACCCCAGTAGAGGATGCCAAAATCTTCTACCGCAATGTCGCAGGCAGCAATTTGGTGATTTTCGACGATCTCGGGCACATGCCGCACGAGGAAGATCCGGCCCGCACCGTCAGGGCGGTGGAGGATTTCCTTGAATTTTCGGACACGCCGCGGGCGCGTGCGTAGGCCGGCCTGCAACATGGCTTGGCTATCGCTCACCGCATCCCGGCCGGCCCCGAGACGGAGGGCCGACTGCACCTCTTGCCGCAACATGCTAAAATGCAGTCGAAGCATATGGCACGCCAATCGAATGGAGAGACGAACCCTTCACACAAGACTCACTGTGAATTTATGCGAACCGCTCCTAAAATTGGTCAGTCTTGAGTCCAAACTTGTGTCGCTGAGATAGGGTTGGTATCCGTGGCGATTTACACAATAGATGGGCAGCAAATCCACGCGATTCAATCTGGCCAGCCGAACCGGCAGGTGGCCTTGCTGATTCACGGCTGGTCCAGCTCGTGTTATGCCCTCTCGCCGCTCGTCCCGCTGATTTCTCAACGTTTCAACTGCATCGCCGTCGATTTGCCCGGCTATGGCCAATCGCCGCCGATGAAGCACCCGTCAATCCCAGCCTACGCCGATTTGCTGGCCGGTCTAATAGAACAAGTGAGTAATGGACCGGTTGTCTTGATCGGTCATTCGATGGGCGGCATGATCGGCATGGCGCTGTCCCTGCGCCATCCCGTCTTGGTGGAGCGCATGGTGCTCCTCTGCCCCACGGTGAGCGGCAACCTCTCCACCATGATCAACTCGTTGATCTTCCCGATCAGCATGCTGGAGCGGTTTGGCCTGGGTAGTTCGATCGTCTCCACCTTTGAGAGTCTACTGGTGGGCCTCACCGATCGGCTGATGCGCCCGGTGTCCTTCTCGCAGCGCACCGGGATCAACGAAGAAGAATATAAACGCCTGCGCGCCGACGCCCGACGCCCGGGCCAGGGCCGCACGCGCTACAAATGCTTCTTCGCCATGCGTGATAACGACCTGTGTGGGAAGCTGGCCGGAATTGAGCCGCCCTCATTGGTGCTCTGGGGCGCGGAAGATAACACTGTCCCCCTGCGCGATTCCGGTGTCGTTGCCGATGAGTGGCCGCAAGCGGATCTGCGCATCATCCCTAAGGCCGGCCACTGGCCTCAGTTTGAAACCCCAGACATCACCCGCCGCTACATCGCGGCGTTCCTCGGTCTGCCGCTCGCCAGCACCGAGACGCGGGCGATCGGGGATAAGGAACTGGCGGACACCCGCGAAGTTGCTCGCTTCCTGGCCAACTCCGATGTGGGCACCAGTCTCAACCAGACTCAGCTCATCCGCCTGGCGGCCCAGTTCCGCCAGCGCAGCTACACCCCGCATGACGTCATCGCCCGGATGCAGGATGGTGGGAGCGAGATGTATATCGTGCGCGAGGGCACGGCGGAGGTCTGGAACGACCCCGACAATGTAGGCGGGGAGGCGAAGAACTTAAGGCACCTCGCCACGCTGACACCCGGACATATCACCGGCGAGTTGGCGATGCTGGACGGCGGCCTGCGCAGCGCCGAACTGCGCGCGGGGCCAGATGGCGCCACCATGCTCGTGCTGGAACGCGAACGCCTGCAGACTCTCTGCGAGGACGATAACGCGCTTGGCACGCGCGTGCTCTGGAACATCGCCCGCGCCATGGCCTTGCGGGTGCGCTTCATCCTCTGGCAGCTTCAGCGTGCCCTACAAAAATCAGGCGTGCCCACCAAAGCCGCCATTCCCACCGACCTCAACGAGCCGCAGCCAACCCGATAGCACGTGCGGGGCGTTCATCATCGAAAACGAAACCCCGCCGCTTGGTCCGAGCGATACGCAGCGCGTGGACACCCGTCATGTTGCCGCCCCCGCCGGTTGAGGCTGGCATCGCGACCTTCCCGAACAGGATCGCCATCACCGGCGAACACGTAGGGATGGACGTGGTCGCCACCTTATGGGGCGGATGCGTTGGTCCTGGGGCGCAGCCGGGGAACCACATTGAGCACGGGATCCTTAGGGCCCGTAGGCAAATAATCGAATCGATCGAGACCCCGCCTTTCGCAGTGACATGCGATTTTCTCGCCCCTCCGATCGATCAGTTTATTGCCGGACGAGCCCTTAGTACCTTCACCAAATCGATAGGGTCGGACGCCCCCTGGGATAGAGAATTACGCCGGTCCAGCGGCTTCTGTGGCTTGCAGATCGATCGGAGCGGCAGCGGGACGCCCGGTATTTCTGACCAGGGCAAGGGCTGCTTCGAGCACGCGTGC
>DASXIG010000427.1:0-3554 GCA_036498105.1 Xanthobacteraceae bacterium
CCGCAGTCGCGTCATCGGCACGCGTTCTTCGCGCGCCGCATCGTCGGCAGGGCTGGGCGCACGCAACTGAACGGCGGCCGAGGACTGCGGGATCGGTGTCGGCGCGGCAGCCGCGCGTTCGATCGCCGCGAGCATGTCCGCTTTGCTGACGCGGCCGTCCTTGCCCGAGCCCGGGACGGCCGACGGGTCAATGCCGGTTTCGGCGGCAATCTTTCGTACCGAGGGCGCCAGGGGGAAAGCAGCTGGCGCCGGCGGCCCTTCCTGCGGGCTTGCAGCGGGAGCCGGACGCGGCTCGGCCGCCGCCGGCTTGGCTGCCGACGCGCTGTCCGTCTTCTGCTCCGGCCGCCGCGGCGGGGACGCCGCTGCGGCTCCGGCAGCTCCGGCTTGCTCCTTGATCTGCCCGAGCAGCGCCCCGACCGGCACCGTCTCCCCGTGCTTCACCGCAATGTCCGTGAGCACGCCGGCCGCCGGGGCAGGCACCTCGACGGTCACCTTGTCCGTCTCGAGCTCCACCAGCGGCTCATCGACAAGGACCGCATCCCCCGGCTGCTTGAACCACTTGCCGATAGTGGCCTCGGTGACCGATTCGCCCAGGGTCGGCACGCGGATTTCAGCCATGTTGCGGTTCTTCAGTTGAGTGCGTCGTCCAGCAGCGCCTTGAGCTGCTTGAGATGCTGCGACATCTGTCCGGTTGCTGTGGCGGCGGAAGCCGGCCGCCCGGCATAGATTGGCCGTTCGCTCTGTGCAGCGGCCTGATGCAGAGCCCATTCCAGATAGGGTTCAATGAAGGAAAAGGCTCCCATGTTGCGCGGCTCCTCCTGGCACCAGACGAACTGCGCCTTGGGGAAACGTCCGAGCTCCTGCACCAGGGCCTTCAGCGGTACCGGATAGAGCTGCTCGACGCGCAGCAGATAGACATCGTCGACCCCGCGTTTCTCGCGCTCCTCGTGCAGGTCATAATAGACCTTGCCCGAGCACATCACCACGCGGCGCATTTTGGAATCTGCGACGAGCTTTATCTTCTCGTCCGCAAGCGTCTGAGCGTCATCCCAGAGCAGCCGATGGAAAGTCGTGCCCGGCCCCATCTCGTCGAGCCGCGACACGGCCCGCCTATGGCGCAGCAGCGACTTCGGCGTCATCAGGATGAGCGGCTTGCGGATGTTGCGCTTCAATTGCCGGCGCAGGATATGGAAATAGTTCGCCGGCGTGGTGCAGTTCGCGATCTGCATATTGTCCTCGGCGCACATCTGCAAAAAGCGCTCGAGCCGCGCCGAGGAATGCTCCGGCCCCTGCCCCTCATAGCCGTGTGGGAGCAGGCACACGAGACCTGACATCCTCAGCCACTTGCGTTCGCCGGAAGAGACGAATTGATCCAACACCACCTGAGCGCCATTGGCGAAGTCGCCGAATTGCGCCTCCCACAGCGTCAGCGCATTGGGCTCGGCCAGCGAGTAGCCATACTCGAAACCCAGAACCGCTTCCTCCGAGAGCATCGAGTTGATCACTTCAAAGCGCGCCTGGCCTTCGCGGAGATTGTTGAACGGGACGTAGCGATCCTCGTTCTCCTGATCGACCAGCACCGAATGGCGTTGCGAGAATGTGCCGCGCTCGGTGTCCTGACCGGACAGCCGGACCGGGTGGCCGTCCAGCAGCAGCGAGCAGAACGCCAGCGCTTCGGCCGTCGACCAGTCGATGCCCTGGCCGGCGTCGATCGCCTTGCGGCGATTTTCCAGGAAGCGCTGAATCGTCCGGTGGGCGTGGAAACCCTTCGGTATCGCCGTGATCTTCTCGCCGACCTCTTTCAGCTCACCGAGCGGCGTCCCGGTCTGGCCACGGCGAGGGTCGTCCAGATCGCGCGCCGCCTTGATATCGATCCACCGTCCGTCGAGCCAATCCGCGCTGTTCGGTTTGTAGCCGCTGCTGGCCTCCAGCTCGATGTCGAGCTTGGCGCGCCAATCAGCCCGCATCTTGTCGATTTCTCCTTCGGAAATCACGTTCTCGGCCAGAAGTTTCTTGGCGTAGATCTCGCTTGTGGGTGGATGCTTGCGGATTGCCTTGTACATCAGCGGCTGCGTGAACGACGGCTCATCGCCTTCGTTGTGCCCGTACCGGCGATAGCAGAACATGTCGATCACGACAGGATGCTGGAATTTCTGCCGGAACTCGGTTGCGACCTTGGCTGCGAATACCACCGCTTCCGGATCGTCTCCGTTCGGATGAAAGATCGGCGCCTCGATCATCTTGGCAACGTCGGAGGGGTATGGCGAGGAACGGGAATAGCGCGGATAGGTCGTAAACCCGATCTGATTGTTGATGATGAAATGCACCGAACCGCCGGTACGATGGCCGCGCAATCCCGAGAGGCCGAAACACTCGGCCACAACGCCCTGACCGGCGAAGGCCGCGTCGCCGGAGATCAGGAGCGGCATCACCATTGTGCGGTCCTCGCGCGTGCCGCCCAGCTGGTCCTGCCTGGCACGCGCCTTGCCGAGCACCACGGGATTGACGATCTCGAGATGGGAGGGGTTCGCGGTCAACGACAGATGCACGCGGTTGCCGTCGAATTCCCGGTCGGATGAGGCACCCAGGTGGTATTTCACGTCGCCCGAGCCCTCGATCTCGTTCGGAGTGGCGGATCCGCCCTTGAACTCGTGAAATATGGCCCGATGCGGTTTGCCCATCACCTGCGCCAGCACGTTGAGGCGGCCGCGATGAGCCATGCCGATGATGATGGCCTGGACCCCGAGCGCGCCGCCGCGTTTGATGATCTGCTCGAGCGCCGGGATCATTGATTCCGCGCCGTCGAGCCCGAACCGCTTGGTCCCGGTGAACTTCAGGTCGCAGAACTTCTCGAAACCTTCCGCTTCGATCAATTTGTTCAGGATTGCGCGCTTGCCCTCGCGCGTGAACGTGATCTCCTTGTCCGGTCCCTCGATGCGCTCCTGGATCCAGCTCTTCTGCACCGGGTCTGAGATGTGCATGAACTCCACCCCCAGCGTCTGGCAATAGGTGCGCCGAAGGATTGTCAGGATTTCACGCAACGTGCCGAATTGCAGACCGAGCACGCGGTCCAGAAAGATCGTGCGGTCGTAGTCCGCCTCGGTGAAGCCGTAGGACCGCGGATCGAGATCCTGCTCGTCCCTCGGCGGCTCCAGGCCGAGCGGATCGAGCTTGGCGTGAAAATGCCCGCGCGCGCGATAGGCGCGGATCAGCATCAAGGCGCGGATGGAGTCGCGGGTTGCCTGTTGAACCGCGGCGGCCGAGAGCTCGACCCCGGCTGCTTGCGCGCGCCCTGCGATTTTCTCACCGATGCTCTTGCGGGCCTCCTCCCAATCGCCCGCGAGCGCCGAGACCAGCTCACCGCGTTCGGGCTGCGGCCAATCCTGCCGCTTCCAGGATGGCCCCTGCGCGAACCGAAGCACGTTTGCCTTGTCGTCCTTGAGGTCCTGAAAGAAGGCCTGCCATTGCGCGTCGACGTCGCCAGGATTCTGCTCGAAGCGGGCGTAGAGGTCGTCGACATATTCTGCGTTGCCGCCATAAAGGAACGAGCTGCG
>DASXIG010000428.1:0-1755 GCA_036498105.1 Xanthobacteraceae bacterium
CGGCAAAGGTAATCGAGATCAAATTCAACTTGCCGACCATGAGCAGGCCGAGCGCTGCTGTCGTAGAGAGACCAACGACCAAGGCCAAGGCTACAGGGCCGATGATTCGCCAAGATCGCAGCGCGAGGAACAAGATAATCAGGACAGTCGCCACTGTGCCCGCGATGTTGATCGGCGTCCCCTGCCGCACATTCGCAAACTCCTCGTCGTTGATCGGAGCTTCGCCAGTCAATCGTATGCGCGCGTCGAAATCGGACGCGAGCTTTAAGTCCGCCGCTGCCTGTCGGATGACGCCGGTCGCCGCACGGGCGGGTTCCAGTGCGGCGAAATTCAGCTTCGGGTCTGCTTCGATGAAGCGGCGCAGTTCCTCGGGCGTGGCCGGTTGGCCCTGCATAAGCACGCGCCAGGAGAAACTTGCCGGCCGCCCCGCCAAAACCTCCGACAGCGTATCCGCTCCAAGCGTGAGCGGACGAGCGAGGTCGCTGAGATCGATTTGCTTGTGCTCCACGCCCGCTGCCGCAAACGACAAGGCATCGGCGATCCCGCGCAGGCTCGGGTCGGATGCCAGAACTCGGAGCAGGGGAGCGGAATGGCTGAGCTCGCCTGTAATACGCGCCACATCCTGCGCCGGAAGGAACAAGAGTGCGTTACGTTGAAAGAAAGGCCCTCCCCCCGCTTCTCCGACGAACCCCAGGACATCCGACCGGGCAGGCAGTGATTGCGCCAGCTTGGCCGCGGCCTGGTCCGCCAGTTCCGGCGTCGGCGCTTCGATCACAACCAGAATTTTGTGCTCAGGAAGGTCAGCCTGATACGCCTTCTGGTTCTGATAGCCAGGGGAATTATTCGTAACGATAAGCTCGTTCACATTGGTTGTGATGCCAAAATTCCGGGCCGCGTAGATGCAGGACGCAATCGCAACCGCAATCGCCGCGAGGAGCACCAGCCCAGCGTGGCGAGTGCAAAAAACAACCGTCCGCTCGATCGTCCGTGTCAGCATGGCATGGATGGTTGCGCGAGCTGAGCCTCATGTGGCGACGTCGGCGCTTGCACGCAGCCACCCCCCAGCCCTTGACGTAACGCCCGCTCTGCCCAGCAGTTCCCGGGAACCCGTCCATACCTAGGTTTAGGGAAGACTGCTGGTGCGGCCCGATTTCTAATACAAGGATGCCCAAAGCCGCGCCCTTCGCGCGACGTGCCACGCGGGAGCGGAGACGCGTGGGCACGGCGCCTACGCCAGGTATTCCGCGCGGCATCGCGGCGGCATGCGCGCCTTAGCCCACCCCTATGGATTCATGTTGCTTCGGGTGCTACAGCCGATAACCAAACACGTTGCAATCCGCGCGTGCCTCGATGTGACGGCCGAAACGGAATTTCAGCTCGGGGCCATCGAAGGGCGGCTGCTCGAGCCTCTGCTCCGCATCCGAGAACGGCTCGACTTCGAGCACCACGAAGGTGTGACCCGGCGCATTCGCGGCCGAGATCGGCGCGAACTCGCGCTCGAGCGAGTCGACCGTACGAAATTCGAAGACACGATCAAGGCCCATGGATCGAGCCATCGCTGCATAGTCGTTGTCGGCGAAATTGGGGAGGACCGCGTTGGAGGTTGCGCCGTATACGCGGTTCGACACCAGGAAATGAATGAGGTTCGGCAAGTTCATCTGCCGCTCGATCATCAGCATCCCCGGATTCATGCAGAAGGCGCCATCGCCCATGAACGCCCAGATCCGCAGCCTCGGCTGCGCCAGCGCGAGCCCG
>DASXIG010000429.1:0-2927 GCA_036498105.1 Xanthobacteraceae bacterium
GGGTCGAATGCGTGCACAGGCCGTGCAGATGCTCGAACATGGCCTGGCAGTCCTCGATCTCGCCCAGGGTGTCGACCAGCACGATGAAATCGAACGGGCCCGGCAGCCCGCGCATGAAGGCCTCGTCCTCGATGTCGCCCGTGAAGAACGCAAGCTGCGGATGGGCCTTGCGCGCCTCCGCGATCATCCCCGCGCTGAGATCGACCCCGACGCCGTAGGAAGGCTCGAGCGCGGCGAGGAGGTCCCCGGTGCCGCATCCAAGCTCCAGCACACGGGCGCCCTCCCCGATCAGGAACTTGAGATAGAGAAGGTCCTCGGCGTGGAAGAAAGCGGCGCGCGCGAGCCAGTTGCGGCGCTCCGGCGCGCTCGCATCGGCGAGCCGGCGAATCTGCTGCTTGCGCTCGGACGCAGAGGAAGGGGGTGGGCTGACCTGGAGCATATTCCCCTGTTTGCCGCAAAACCTGCTGATCGGGAGACTCACGTCTTGTCATTCCGGGGCCGCAAGCGTAGCGAGCGGAGCCCGGAATCCATAGCCACAGGCCGTGCGGTTACGATGAGCTGTCGAACCGCTGCACGGACTGGGGTTATGGATTCCGGGCTCGCCGGCAAGTCGGCAGAGCCGACTTGCCGGACGCCCCGGAAAGACGGAAGTGAGCATTTGTGACGCAGTAAAGCTAGACTCTCAACCTCGCCGCAACTCGCTAGAACCCAACCGCAAGCAAGCTCGCCGCCCAAGGAGCCAATCATGTCGTCCACCGCAATCACCTGGATCGTCCTCGGCGTGATCGTGCTCGCCGTGCTCTGGATGGTCATGGTCTACAACGGGCTGGTCGCGCTGCGGCAGCGGGTCAACCAGGCCTTCTCCGATATCGACGTGCAGACCAAGCAGCGCCACGATCTCGTTCCCAACCTGGTCGAGACCGTCAAGGGCTACGCCAGCCACGAGCGCGGCACGCTCGAAGCCGTGGTGCAGGCGCGCAATGCGGCCGTGACGGCCCAAGCAGGAGGCGTCGCCGCGCAGGCCGCCGCGGAGAATGCGCTCAGCGGCGCGCTGCGGCAGCTCTTTGCGCTCAGCGAGGCCTATCCCGATCTCAAAGCCAATCAGAACTTCCAGCAGCTCCAGAGCGAGCTGTCGGATCTCGAGAACAAGATCGCGGCGGCGCGGCGTTTCTTCAACAGCGCGGTCCAGGAATACAACACCGGGATCCAGCAATTCCCCGCCGTGCTGGTCGCGGGGTCGCTCGGGTTTACCCAGAAGGAGTTCTTCGATGTCGGGGCGGAAGAGCGCAAGCAGCTCGACCAGGCGCCGCAGGTGAAGTTCTGATCTGGCCGCGCTGTCATGGCGGCTTACGGCCTCTACACGCACATCCAGGCGAACAGGCGCCGGTCGATCGTGCTCCTGATCGGCCTGTTCTTCCTCGTCTATCTGATGGTCTATGCCGGCGCGCTGGCGGCTGAGGCGCTCGGTTCCGACGCGCCGCTCGACGTGCTTGTCCATCGCGCGTTCCTCGACGCGCTCCGGGCAGCCCCGTTCGCCACCGTAGGAACGGCGCTGTGGATAGGAATCGCCTACAAATTCCACCAGGGCATGATCGATGCGGTGACCGGCGGCCGCACGGTGACGCGGCAGGAGGCGCCGCGGCTCTACAATCTGCTCGAGAACCTCTGCATCTCGCGCGGCATCACCATGCCCAAGCTCAAGCTGATCGACGACGAGAGCCTCAACGCCTTCGCCACCGGCATGAACGAGCGGCAATATTCCATCACCGTGACGTCGGGGCTCGTCAACAGCCTCAGCGATGCCGAGCTCGAATCGGTGCTCGGTCACGAGCTCACCCACATCCGCAACGGCGACGTCCGGCTGCTGGTGATTGCCGTCGTCATCGCGGGCGTGATCTCCTTCTTCGCCGAGCTCGTCTACCGGCTGCTCTTTCAGGGGGGATGGCGCTGGAGCGGCAGCCGCGGCAGCGATGATCGCAGGAGCTCGGGCCCCGCGCTCCTCATCGCGCTTGCGATGATCGCAGTGGCCTGGCTGCTCTCGATCGTCATTCGCTTCGCGCTGTCGCGCCGGCGCGAGTATCTCGCCGATGCGGGCTCGGTCGAGCTCACGAAGAACCCGGACGCAATGATCTCCGCCCTGCGCAAGATCGAGGGCCGCGGCGAGCTTGCCGGCGCGACCTCCGCCGTCATGGAGATGTGCATCGACAACCCGCGCGAGGGTTTTTCCAACATCTTCGACACGCATCCGCCGATCGGGGACCGGGTCGCGGCGCTGGTCCGCTACGCCGGGGGACACGATCCCGGCCCCCTGGCGCTGCCCGCGCCCGAGCCCTCAATCACGGCCTCCGAGGATGACAGCGCGGGCCAGCTTCCGCCGAGCGGCCCCTGGGGGCCGGCGGGCTCCACAACCGAAGCAGCCGGCGATGCCAAGCCTTTCCTGCCGTCGCGCCCGCCCGTCGAGCTCGGCTCATCCGACCCGGATGCGCCCGGCCCCTGGGGCCCCCACCGGAAGTAGCAGCCGAATTGAAAGATTCACGCGGTCGTAGGGTGCGCAAAGGCGCGCACGCAGACAAGTTTACGCAGTCTGCGCAAGCTTGACTGCGCCGCGCCGTGCGCACGCGGTCGCGCGCCTGCCGCAGGGTGCTCGTGGGCACGTCGCCGGTCCAAGCGCCGGCTCCTTTGCCCACCCTACACGTTTGCTCGTTCCGCTGTGGATTGATGTGCAGAACCTTGCTGCCGCAGGCGCAAGCGTGTCCTTGCGCCTGTAATCTGTCATGGGTTTGCCCCAGGCTTGGTCAGCAATCGCGTGATCTGATTCGGGGGACAGCGATCCATGGCAAAGCCAGCAGTCATCATCGTGGGGGCGGACAAGGGCGGAGTTGGGAAGACGACGGTCGCGCGCAGCCTGCTCGATTATTTCATCGCGC
>DASXIG010000430.1:0-3821 GCA_036498105.1 Xanthobacteraceae bacterium
GGTGTGCCAGGATACCTGGTCGCCGAATCTCTCCAGCGCATCGCGCTCGGCGCTGTGCCAGGCGCCCTTGATGAATTGCACCACGCCGATGCGCTTGCCGCGTCCGAGCATGCGCAGCGCAAGGCCGAAGGCGGCGGTGGATTTTCCCTTGCCCATCCCGGTATGCACAATGAGCAGGCCTTTCTCGATCTTCTTTTCCGCCACTTCGGCATCCTGCACCTCCTTGCGCTTGGCCATCTTTGCACGGTGGCGTTCACCTTCGGCATCATTGACGGCTTTTGTCATGCGCATCCCTTCACCATGAGCGGGAGCCCGGCCACCATGAGGACCACGCGTTCCGCCCGCGCCGCAATACGCTGGTTGAGCTGGCCTTGCAGGTCGCGAAACCGCCGTGCCAGCGCGTTGTCCGGCACGACGCCGGAGCCGACTTCGTTGGAGACAAGCACCGTCAGCCCGGGGCGAGCATCGAGAGCCTGCTCCAGCTGACGCGTCTCGCTCTCGACATCGGCATTCGCGAGCACGCGATTGCTGAGCCAGAGCGTCAAGCAGTCGATGAGGAGAGGGATTGCCGCCGAGGCACCCCCTAGCACCGGCGCCAACTCGTGCGGTATCTCCAAGGTCTGCCAGCGCCGATCGCGTTGCGCGCGATGTCTGCCGATGCGCTGCGCCATTTCGGCATCGCGCGCTTCGGCGGTGGCCACATATATCCACGGCGGCGGCAGTGCGGTGATCAGACCTTCGGCATATCGGCTCTTGCCGGAGCGCGCTCCGCCGAGAACGAGCGTGCGCCGAAAGCCTCCAGTAAACGCCGCCTCGGTCAAGACATCAAAGCATGTCCCGCAAAAGTGTGAAGCACTTTTGCGAAAATGGACATGCGCAAACAATTAGATAGAGCAGGATGACGATCCGAAGAAAAGTCATCCTGCTCTAGGCGCCAGGAATGAGATCGCCGATCAGCGCTGCGAATCCGACCCCCAGGATCGCGGCTCCGGCGAGCCTCGGCGCCAGCTCGGAAAACCGCGCAGCCATGTGGCGCACGAAAAATGCAATGCCGATCGTGAGGGCGCTTTGGCTGATTACGAGGCCCACGAGATAGCCGCCGATCGGCGTGCTTTCCGCGCCAAGAATCGATGCGCCGAATGCGTAGCCGTGGAAGATGCCGGCAGCGGCGAACAGCGCGCTCCAGGCCAGGTTCGGAAGTGCGCGCCCGCGCGCGACCAGATAACCGACGAGCAGGACCGAGAGCGCGACGAAAATCTCGGCGCCGGGCATCATCATTCCGGCAACGTGCAACAGCACCCCGACCGCCATCGCCGCCACGAATACGGCCGGCATGGCAAGACTGAACCCGCTGCCGCCGACCACGACGCCCACTGCGAGCAGAAAGGCCAGGTGTTCGGGCCCGATCACGGGATGGCCGAGACCGGCCAGCAGCCCCTCACCAAAGTCCGACGGTGTCTTTCCGCCCATGACGTGATGCGCCCAGGCTGGCACGGTGGTGAGAAGGAATGCGCCTGCAAGCGCGGCAGCGCGGCCAAGCTGACGGATGTTCATGTGATCTCCACGTTCCACTGAGTGCGTGGGTCGAGACTATAGTCCCCGCATAGTCGACTGTGTAGGGGTGGGTTTCAAACCCGCCCCTACTGCGCGGCCCTCGCGGCAAGGAGCAGTTGCGGGCCAGGCTCGCGCTTGGATCGAGCGGCTTGCAACTCGAACTCGATCCCCGCCGCTTGCAGCGCCTGCAACAAAAGCTGCTCCTGCGGAGACGGTCGATTGGTATCGGCGACCAGGAGCGCGAGCCCTTGCGGCGGCCGTTGCGTCAGGCCCATCAGCACGCGATGGCTCACCGACCACCCCGGGATGCTGCGAAAAGCATCGTCGAGGTCGGCGGCATATTGCGGGCAGTCCCAACACGCGCCCTCATACACGATGGTCATGGCATATTGGGTGCCGCTCGGGACCTGCGATCGCTCGGTGAGGATCTGGCGCTGCCGCGCATTCACCCGACGCGGTTTCAGCTGGGCCTGCAGCGCGTTCACCTCGTCCGTGAGCGCGTCGAGAGCGGTCTTGGCTTCATCCGCCGACGCCCCGTGCAGCTTGTCTCTGTACTCGGAGAGCTGCTGGCGCAACAGGTTTGTTTCCCCTCGAAAGCTCCAGATGAAAGCCCACGAGATCAGCGCAGCGGCCAGGAGAACCGCGACGCCAAAGCTCGCGGGGGCGCGGGTCACGACCCGGTATTCCCGTGCGAGATAGTCGAGCGTGCTTTGGAGCAGCAAATGGCGGCGCGGCGTAGGCATGTTTCGATCGGGTTAAGGACTGTTAACCGACTTGCGAGGAGTCTGTTGTACGAACAAGGCAGGATCGGGACGCGTAACGACGCTTCCGGCTCCCTGTTTCGTGCGTGAAATCGCTTGCGAGGTTTTCAATGAATTTGCGCGCCCCCAATATCGCTTTGTTCGTCGTCGCGGGATGCTTGGCCATGGTCGGAGTGCTGTCCGCGCTGCCGATCGAGCTGCCGATCCCGGGGCTTAGCCAGGCAAATGCGGCTTGGTACATTTTCCTGGGCTGGTTCTTGCTGGCGGCAGGCAGCGTCGTTCCGGAACGCGTGGTCGAGCGCCACGCCGAGTGAAATCGCACGCACTTTGATCTGCCTGGCCTTTGCTTTCCTGACCTGATCAAGCTCGTAGCCCGCATCGGAGCGGCGCGCCGAAGGCGCGGCACGCAAATGCGGGGCCGCACTTCCCGGATTTCCCCTCCGCTGACGCCGCGCTTCAATCGGGCTACAGACAGCTTTGGAGGGCTGCGGGCATCGCGTCCGCAGCGCGCTCATTCAGGTTTGGCGGCATGGGCGTCAGGCAGCGCGGCTGCGCCGTCGTCATTGTCGGGGCCGGGCCGTGCGGGCTCACCCTCGCGATCGAGCTTGGGCGCTGGCGCATACCCGTCATTGTCCTCGAGGAGAAGACTTCGCGTACGCGCTTCCCTGCCGCCAATGCCACCCAGGCGCGCACCATGGAGCACTATCGCCGTCTCGGCTTCGCAGAAGAGATACGCGCGCAGGGGCTGCCGTCCGATTATCCCACCGATATCGCCTATTTCGACCGCTACGCCAGACACGAGCTGGCGCGCTTTCGCCTGCCGTCGGCGGGCACGGCGCGCGAGATCGTAAGGACGCTCAGCGGATCCTGGAGCGCGGCGGAGCTGCCCCATCGCTGCTCGCAGATGTATGTGGAGCGCGTGCTGCGCACACACGCCGAGGCAATGGACACTGTCGCGATCTGGGAGGGCTGGCGCGCCATATCGGTGCGCCAGGTCGGCGAAGCGGTGGAGGTCGAGGTCGAGCGCTCCGACGGCAACGACAATCGCATGCTGCGCGCAAGCTACGCCGTCGGCGCCGACGGCGGCGGCAGCCGCACCCGCAAGGCGCTCGGCTGCGAGCTCGTCGGCGAGAGCGGCGTCGTGCGCGACTTCATGGGCGGGCGCATGTTCGCAATGCATCTCCGCAGCCCTGCGCTCTATCGCGCGATCCCGCACGCGCCGGCTTGGCAATACTGGGCGGTGAACCGCGAGCGCCGCGCGGTCCTCATTGCGCTCAACGGCCGCGACGAGTTCGTCCTGCATACCCAGCTCGCGCCCGGTCAGCAGGCTGACCTGCTTTCCGACGCGGATGCGATCTCCATGCTCCACACCGTCCACGGCGCAAACCTCGACGTGGAACTCATCGCGCGCTCGGCCTGGAACGCGGGCTACACCTTGGTGGCGGAGAAATTCCAGCATGGCCGCATTCTGCTTGCCGGGGATGCGGTCCATCTGTTCACGCCCAC
>DASXIG010000431.1:0-2330 GCA_036498105.1 Xanthobacteraceae bacterium
GAATTGCCCCTATTCTCCGGCCGATCTCGGCTCGTACTTTTCGCCCGGAGCAAAGGAATTGTGCTGCATCGATTGCCAGCTCAGCCGTCCGGTTTCGGATCGGGTTTACCCGCGCCGCCGGCGCAAGTCCGCGAAGGCTCCTGAGCACGAACTTCCGCATGTTGCAGACGTATCCGTTGCCGCAGCGGTGCCCGCGGAATAATCCGCGGGCGAACATCCCCAAGCGTACGACGCGCTGAAGACCTCCTGCGGGTTCGCACCCAGTCCCCCCTGCGAACCCGCTTTTTTTTGCATTAGGCCTTGCGTCGCAATGCATGAAAGCGTCATGGCCGGGCTTGTGGTCCCGGCCATGACGCACTGAGATATCGCAACGAGGAAATGCCCTACAGCACCTGGCGGTGCTGCCGGCGCCACTGATGCGGCGTCTCTCCGGCGAAGCGCTTGAACACCGTGGTGAAGTGCGCCTGCGTCTGGAAGCCCACGCTGAGCGCCACCTCGACCAGGGTCAGGCATGAGGTCGTGAGCAACTCCTGGGCGCGCTCGATCCGGCGGCGCAGGAGATATTCGTGCGGACGCAGGCCCGTCGCCGACCGGAACTGCGCTGCGAAATACATGCGGCTCAATCCGGCATAAGCGGCGATCTCGGCGAGCGTCACCGGTTCGGCGAGATGCTCTTCGACGAAGTCGAACGCGCGCTTGAGCCGCCACTTCGGCAGAGCGGTCCGCTGCGGCCGCACCGGCGTAGGCAACGTGTTGGAGCGCAGCGTCAGGAGCCGCAGCACGATCGCGAGACACGTGGCGCCCGCGGACGGCCCCTGCAAGGCGTCACCCTCGTCGTGGGCACGCAAGGCACGGCCTACGTGTTCGACCACCGGGTCATTTACAGAGGCTGCGCCGTCCGCAGCAGCATCCTGATCGAGCGGAGGCGGCGACTTCCTGCGCAACTCGTCGAAGCATTCAGCCAGGAGCCGGTCCTGCACATGCAGATGGATCGTCTCGTGCTGCGCGTGATGCTTGTCCGCCGGCGGCAATGTGACCGCGTTCGGCTGTGCCACGCCGAAGATGATACGGCCATCCTGGTCGGTCGGATGCGACACCCGCACCACCACGGTCATGCGCTTGAGCGCAATGCTGACGATATGACCGTCGCCTTCGGGTATCTGATCGGAGGAATGGGTCCCAAGAAACGCCAACATCCCGGGAGCCAACGGAGCTTCAGACATCATAGACATGGGTAAGCCGCCCTCGAATGAACCGGAATGAAAGCGCAGAGACTGCGCGCCGCCAGATCCGGTGCAAAAACTACGGATCACTATTCATTTCTCAGTATCAAACGATAATCAGAATCGGCGTGCGGGCTCGATCCGACCTTTGGTAACCTGCGGTGCTATATTAGTGTGATGGGGTAATACGTAGGTTTAGGGTTCGCGCGCTCCACGCTCAGCAGCGGCCCGCGGCTCGGCACCCGGCCGCCACGGCATCGCGCAGGTAGTTCACCAGCGTGCCGCCATCGAAAGGCTTCTCAAGCAGGGCAATCATGCCGGATTGCTCGTTTCGGTCGTACCCGCATTTTTCCGGAAACGCCGTGATGAAGATGATCGGCATACCATGCCCATGCGCGCGCAGGTGGCGCTGGAGTTCATGGCCTTTCATACCGGGCATCTGTTCGTCAGTGATGAGACAGGTCGTCTCGTCCACACTGCGGGAGTTCAGGAAATCCTCGGCCGACTCGAACGTGCATGCGACCATGCCGAGCGAACTCACGAGATCTTCAATCGCCTCGCGAACAGACGCGTCGTCGTCGACGATCGAAACTATGCACGTTTTCGTCAACTCAAAAGTCCCTTACAGCCATGCGCCGGGCCACGCCAACGCGCGTTTCGCCGCACCGCGGCTACACACCGATACATGGGCAATCGCGGGAATAAATTAAATTATACAGAGGTTTATCAAGTTTGCCGGTAGCCTGTCTGCGGCTCCAGGACCTCCGCCATCCGCACGAGTTCCGCGAGCGACCGCGCTCCCATTTTGCGCATGACATTGCCGCGGTGAATTTTCACCGTGATCTCGCTCAGCCCGATCTTCGCCGCCGCCTGCTTGTTCATGAGGCCGGAGGTGACCAGCCCCATCACCTCGCGCTCGCGCGGCGTAAGCTGTGTGAACCGCGCGCGCAGGTCGGCGGATTCCAAATCGTCCTCACGCCGTTTGCGGTCGCGATCGATCGCGTGTCCAACCGCATCCAGCATGTCCTGATCGCGAAACGGCTTGGTGAGGAAGTCAACGGCGCCGGCCTTCATCGCACGCACCGACATAGGGATGTCGCCATGACC
>DASXIG010000432.1:0-4814 GCA_036498105.1 Xanthobacteraceae bacterium
ATGAAAAGGTTGAGAGAGATGCCAGACCATAAACGCGCCATCTTACCCCTTTCGCTTGCCCCGGCGATCGGCAAGGAGCCGGGCGATCGCGGCGCGCAGCTCGGGCACCCCCAGGCCGCTACGGGCGGAAGTGAGGTAGAGCTCAGGATGCGCGGCGGGATGCTGCGCGATCGCGGTTGCCGTGCTCGCGAGCAGCCGTGCGCGAGCAGGTGCATCGATTTGATCTGCTTTGGTGAAGACGAGCTGATAGCTGACCGCCGCATCGTCGAGAATTTTCAGCACGTCCTCATCGGCGGTCTTCAATCCGTGGCGCGCATCGACCAGAAGATAGACGCGCGCGAGATTGGCGCGTCCTTGCAGGAAATCGTGAATGAGCGCGGTCCAAGCCTTGACCTTGGATTTCGCCGCCGCCGCATAGCCGTAACCAGGCATATCGACGAGGGTCACCGGCGGGGGCCCGGCGAAGAAAATGAGCTCCTGCGTACGGCCGGGGGTGTGCGACGTGCGTGCGAGTGCGCGCCGTCCCGTGAGCGCGTTGATCAGGCTCGATTTGCCCACATTGGAGCGGCCGGCGAACGCAAGCTCCAAGCCCCGCATGGGAGGGAGCGCCGCGATGGATCCGGCCGCGCTCGCGAATTGCCAGTCGGCGGCAAATAGTTTGCGGCCAGCCTCGATCTCGGCGCGGGTGAAAGTCACCGTGTCCCGGACGAGTGCAGCGAGCGCTTGCGCGAGCGAAACGAGATCCGGGACCCAGGGGCCACAATCACAGTCGTCTGTTCATGCACACCGCGTGCCGACCATCGTTTCGCTCTGGGTCCCCGGATCTTCGCTCCGCCGGAAAAGCCCGGCGTCGCTCGTCCGGGACACGCGATTGGCGCTGATCCGCCCTATGTCTGTGCCTTCTTTCTGCTCGCGAACAGCGCCTTGACGTTGTCTATGAGCTCGACCTTGGCGCCATGCTTGCGCATGATGAAGCTCTGCTGGAGCACGGAGAGCGTGTTGTTCCACGCCCAATAGATCACCAGCCCCGCCGAGAAGCTCGCGAGCATGAAGGTGAAGATGATCGGCATATAATCGAATATCATCTTCTGCGCCGGGTCCGGCGGCGGGGGATTGAGCTTCATCTGGGCCCACATGGTCACGCCCATGATGAGCGGCCACGGGCCGAGGTGCAGGAACGGCCCGATCAGCGGAACCACCGTCGGATCCCAGGGGATCAAGCCAAACAGGTTGAACACCGTGAGCGGATCGGGCGCCGATAGGTCCCTGATCCAGCCGAAGAAGGGCGCGTGGCGCAGGTCGATCGTCACGAACAGCACCTTGTAGAGCGAAAAGAAGACCGGGATCTGGATGAGCATCGGCAGGCAGCCGGCGACCGGATTCACCTTCTCCTTCTTGTAGAGCTCCATCATTGCCTGTTGCTGCTTCATCTTGTCGTCCGCGTAGCGCTCGCGGATCGCCATCATCTCCGGCTGCACCGCCTTCATCTTGGCCATCGAGGCATAGGACTTGTTGGCCAGGGGGAAGAACAACGCCTTGATGATGACGGTGATGATCAGGATCGCCACGCCGAAATTGCCGACCAGGCGGTAGATCCAGTCCAGCGCGAAAAACATCGGCTTGGTGATGAAATAGAACCAGCCCCAGTCGATCAGCAGGTCGAACTTGTTCAGCCCGAGCTGCTGATTGTACCCGTCTACGATCGAGACTTCCTTGGCCCCTGCAAACAATCTGGTATCGGCCGCCCCGGATGCGCCGGCAGCCACGGTCACCGGATCGAGGTTGTAGTAGGTCTGGTAGCGCTTGATCCCGTTCTGAAAGAACGAAAACTGCGCATAGACCTTGGCGGCAGGGAGCGGCAGCAGCGTGGCGGCCCAGTACTTCTCGGTGATGCCGAGCCAGGCGTTGGTGGACGTGAAGGAAATGTCTTTCTTCTTCTCGATGTCCGAGTAGCTCGCCTCCTGCAGCCTGTCGTCGAGCACCCCGATCATCCCTTCGTGCAGGATGTAGTAGCCGAGCGTCTTCGGGGTGCCGTGCCGCGAGATCAGGGCGTACGGGTAGAGGGTGACCGCGGAAGCGCCCTTGTTGGCAACCTGGTCCCTGATGGTGAACAGATATTTGTCGTCGACCGAAATGGTGCGCCGGAACTCAATCCCTTCGCCGTTGTCGTAGACGAGCGTCACCGGCCGGCCGACGGAGAGCACGCCCGTTCCTTCCTGCCGCCACAGCGTATCCGGATCCGGCAGCTTCACGGTGGTGCCGCTCGCCGCCGTCCAGCCGAGCTCCGAATAGAACGGGGACGGGCTGCCCGATGGCGCGAGCAGCACGATGGGCGGCGACCCGGGGTCGACCGTCTCGTGATATTTGATCAGCGAAAGATCATCGATGCGCGCGCCCTTGAGCGAGATCGAGCCCGCGACGCTCGGGGTGTCGATCCGCACGCGCGGGGAGGCGGCGAGCGCCTCCTCCCGTGTCATGACCCTGCCGGCGGCGCCGCCGGGAGCAGGAGGGGCTTGCGGCGCCGACCCCGGAGGGGCTTGCGCCGGCAAGCCGGCCTGCGGTGCGGGAGCTCCGGGAGCGGGCTGCGCGCGCTCCTGCGCCTGCTGCTGCTGGATTTGCTTCTGCTTCTCGACCTGCGGCAGCCCGAAATAGAGCTGCCACCCGATCAGGACGATCGCGGACAGCACGATCGCGAGAATAGTGTTCTTCTGGTCGTTCATGTGGGCACTCGCAGCCGCCCTAGCGCGCGCTTGAAATCATGGGCGATTTGCTCGAACGGGAGCGACAGGGCGGCGCGCCGTCCGACCAGCACATAGTCATTGCCGTCGGGAAGACCAGTTGCGGCCGCCAGTCTTACCATCTCCTTGAGCCTGCGTCGCACCCGATTGCGTTCCACGGCGTTCCCGACTTTTCTGGCGACGGTGAACCCCACGCGCCCGGGACCTTGATCTCCGCGCTTGCGGACCTGCAATATGAACCCGGCCGTCGGCGCCTTCATCTCCGTCGCGGCAGCGAGGAAGTCGGCGCGCCGTTTCAGCCGCTCGACCGTCGGCAAGGATCAAGCGCTGAGGCGCTTGCGGCCATGGGCGCGGCGAGCCGCGACCACCTTGCGGCCGCCCTTCGTGGCCATGCGGGCGCGGAAACCGTGGCGGCGCTTGCGCACGAGCTTGCTCGGCTGATAGGTCCGTTTCACGTCGATACTCCGCTTTGGCGACTATTTCGGATCGCGCAAGGCGCGGCGTCCGCGAAGGCGCGAACCGGCTCGCACTGACGCTGAAAAGCCAGCGGCTTATAGGGAGATCGCCTTTTTCCGTCAATTGCGGAGGGCGTCGAATTTCCGCGTCAGAGGCTTCATGAGCAGCGAAGACGAACTTCGGAAGCGGGGCACTGGCCGACGCCGATCCTTGTGGCCGCGTCTGGCGCCTTTGGTTGCTATCGGTATTGCCTCCGGCGTGATCATCGCGATGGGCTGGCACCGCCAGTTGTCATTCGCGACACTCGTGCGTCACCACGACACGTTGCGGAGCTTCATTGCCGCGCACGAGGTGCGCGCGATTGCGAGCTACATCGCGCTCTACATCGCGGTAGTGGCACTCTCCTTGCCAGTGGGGGCTTATCTCACCGTGATAGGCGGAATTCTTTTTGGCGCGGTGCTTGGTGGGATGGCTGCGGTCGTCGGCGCGAGCATCGGAGCGGTCCTGATCTTCTCAATCGCGAGGAGCGCATTCGGAGAGCATCTGGCGCGCCGCGTCGGCGCGACGGCGGAGAAGATAGCCGAGAGGTTTCGCAATGATGCATTCAGCTATGTCCTGTTTCTGCGGCTCGTGCCGGTCTTTCCGTTCTGGCTGGTCAATCTCGTTTGCGCAGCCGGCGGCGTGCGGCTCGTGCCGTTCGCGGCGGCGACTGTGCTCGGCATCATGCCCGCGACCTTTGCCTTTGCTTTTCTTGGCGGCGGGTTGGATAGCTTGATCGTGGCACAACAGGCCTCGCACGACGCCTGCGTTGCAGCCGGGCAATCCGATTGCCCGATGGTGTTTCGCCCCGCCCATGCGCTGACGCCGCAGTTCATAGCGGCTCTCGCCGCGCTTGGCGTGCTCGCCCTTGTTCCGGTCCTGGTGAAGCGTTGGCGCGTGCGCGACCCCAATCCAGTGTCCGGGACGAGCGGGCGGAAGCTTGTTGGGGGGAGCGAGGATGCCGTCCCGTGTCCCGGACAAGCGAGCCGGAGCTTGCTCCGGCGAGCACAGAGCCGGGACCCAGGGGCGCCAAGCGCGGACTGATGCTCATGGCGCCGGATGAAGGGGGCCAAAAGCCTGCGGATCGTGCTTGTGCCCCTGGGTCCCGGGTCTCGTTGGTTCGGGCCGAGCGGCCCTCACTAAACTCGCCCCGGACACGAGGTTGAAACATGGCCGAGATGTTGACGCCGGACATTTGCGTCATTGGGGCGGGCTCGGGCGGGCTCAGCGTCGCGGCGGGAGCCGCCGCATTCGGCGTACCGGTAGCGCTCATCGAGAAAGGCAAGATGGGCGGCGAGTGCCTCAATTCGGGCTGCGTGCCCTCGAAATCCCTCATCGCCGCCGCCGGACACGCCCATGCCATCGCCCAGGCGAAAGCATTCGGAGTGTTCGTCCGCGGTTTCGACGTCGATTTCGCGGGCGTGCACAAGCACATCCACGACGTCATCGCCGCCATCGAGCCGAACGACTCGCGGGAGCGCTTCACCGGGCTCGGGGTGCGCGTGATCCAAGGGGCCGCGCGCTTCAGGGATGCTCAGACTGTGAGTGTCGGCGATCGCATCGAGATCAAGGCGCGGCGTT
>DASXIG010000433.1:0-3496 GCA_036498105.1 Xanthobacteraceae bacterium
GCACGCGGACTATATCGACGCCAATGCCCGCTTCGACCGGCAGCAGCTCGATCCCATCTGGAGCAAGGCGCCGGAAGCGGTCTTCTTCAATCTCAACGGTCACACCTACAACGGCCGCGATCACTGGTTCAGGCTATGGGAGTTCTACGGAAAGAACGTGCAATCGAGCCACTGGACCCCATTCGACCTGGGCGGCGTGGTGGACGCCGACATGGCGGTGATCTGGTGTCACCGCCGCACCCGGCGGCATTGGACCGGCAAGGAGGCGCCGCCTGAGAACATTCACTACGGCGGAGATGAATTCATCTCGCGCTCGACCATGGTGTTCCGCCGGGAAAATGGGGGGTGGCGCGTGGTGCACGCGCATTTCTCGCCCGCAAGCTCCGCAGCCCGGCCGGGCGGCGTGTAGGCCGCACACGGCATGGCCGCCGCCGGCCCGCCAAAGTTCAGCCTGCGTCTGCATGGGGGCCTTGATCCCCATCGCTGCCTCGAGCTGGCGAAGGCCGCCGAGGCGAGCGGGTTTGCCGGCGCATGGTTTGCCGAGAACCCGTTCAATCGCGGCGTGCTGCCCGCGGCAGCGGCGTGCGCCGCCGCGACAGGCCGGATCGGCATCGGCATGGGGGTGTTCAATCCCTACAATCGCCACCCTACCCTGATCGCGATGGAGATCGGCGCGCTGGACGAGCTGGCCCAAGGCAGAGCACGGCTGGGCATCGGATCGGGCATCGCGACCGCAACCAGACGCATGGGCTTGCAACCCGATCGCCCGCTTGCGGCCGTGCGCGACGCCATCACCATCGTGCGCGGCATGCTTGCCGGCGACGATGTAAGCTACAGCGGCCGCATGTTCTCGGCGCGTGGCGTCAAGCTGGAATACAAGGCGCTCCGCCCGGATATGCCGGTGCTGATGGCCGCGCGCGGGGACCAGGTGCTCGCGCTGTGCGGGGAGATCGCTGACGGCCTGATGATCTCGAACATGTGCCCGCCGCAGTTTACGCGACACGCGGTTGAGGCGGTGCGACGGTCCGCACAGGCGGCCGGCCGGCGTCCGCCCGCCGAGATCGTCCAGTACGTTCCATGCGTTGCGCGGCCGGACCGCGACGAGGCGCGCCTCCTTGCCAAGGAGACGCTCGGCAAGCTCCTTCCGGACTACTGGTCTTTGGGCGAGCGCGTGGCTTCGGCAAAATCGGCGCTGCTGCGCGCGCAAGCTTTATCGGAACGCGACTTCGCCGCTGCGGTCGCGGGCCTGCGCGCAGGCAAAGACCCCGCGGAAATTCTGGACGATCGCTTCCTCGCCGCGTTTGCAATCGCCGGTACTGCCGAGGACTGTGTTGCTCAGGCGCGCGCCTATGTCGAAGCGGGAGCGACCGAGCTCGTGCTCAGCTTCGCAGGCCCGGACCCGGAACAGGATGTGCGATATCTGGGTGATGCCTTGTGTAATGTGTAGGGTGGGTTAGCTGCAAAGTCGGCTTACAGCCGAGTTTGCAGCGTAACCCACCAAACGCGCCCACCGAACTACGGCGGGTTACGCGGCCGATCTCGCCAGAGCGAGCTCGGCCGCTAACCCGCCCTACAATGGTTGCTACGATTCTATCGACACCCTTCAGATATGATACCACCGCCGCATGATCGGAGTGGGAATTGTCGGCTGCAATTATGGGAGCACCGTGCTGCTGCCGGCCTTCCGCACGGATCCGCGCTGCGACGTCGTTGCGCTGGCGGGGACAAATGCGCAGCACGCCGCGGAGTTGGCGCGGCGCCGGAACGTTCCCCGTGGGCTGGGCGATTGGCGCGAGCTGGTCGAGGACGCCGACGTTGCCGCGATCGCCATCGCGGTCCCTCCTGATATTCAGCCCGACATTGCGCGCCACGCGCTCGCGCTGGGCAAGCCGGTGTTCGTGGAGAAACCGCTGGCTGCCGATCTGGCGAGCGCCCAGGCCATGCTGGCGTCTGCGCTACGCAGCGGCCGCCCGACCATAATCGACTTCGAATTTCCCGAGCTGGCCAGCTGGCGGCGCGCCAAGGATGTCCTCGCGGAAGGCGGGCTCGGGCGCTTGCGCCATGTCGTCGTGACCTGGAACGTCGAGAATGCGGCCACCCGCCTGCGCCTGCAGAGCTGGAAGACGCGGGCACATGGGGGCGGCGGCGTGCTGGGCAATTTCGTCTGCCACTGCTTTCATTATCTGGAATGGTTCTGCGGGCCGATCTCGGGCCTGGGCGGGCGGCTGTTCGCGTTGCCGGGGACCGAGATGCAAACGAGCATCGCACTGGCGCTGGCCTTCACCTCGGGCGCCGGCGGCAGCTTGCAGATGAGCTGCGCCTCCTATCGCGGCTCCGGTCACCGCATCGAGCTCTACGGCGACGACGGCACGCTCGTCCTCGACAATCCCACCGGCGACTACTTTCGCGGCTTCACCCTGCGGCACGCGCGCCGCGCCGATGACACTCGATTGCCGGCAGGCACCTGGCACGTCGAGACATTCCCGCATGAAGCCGGCGACGCTTCAGCCGATTCGCGCATCGCGCCCGTCTCGCGCCTGGTGCATCGGTTTCTCGACGCCTGCGCGATCGGGCAGGCGCCGTCGCCCGGCTTCGCCGAGGGCTGTCGCGTGCAGTACCTGATCGATGCCGCAGAGCGCGCGCATGCATCCGGGTGCTGGATCGACATCCCCGCGCCCGGCAGCGAGGAGAGAGCGTGAGCGCGCCCCGCATCCTGGTCACCGGCGGCAGCGGCTTCATCGGCTCGGCGCTGGTCAAGGCGCTGGTGCGGCGCGGCGAGGCGGTGCGCGTCTTCGACGACAACTCGCGCGGCGCAATACGTCGCCTGCGCGAGGTGGAGCGTGAGATCGAGCTCGTCGAAGGCGACATTCGCGATGCCCCGGCGGTCGATGCCGCCATGGCAGGCATCGAGGAGGTGCATCACCTCGCCTTCATCAACGGCACGGCCACGTTCTACAGCGCGCCCGAGCTCGTGCTCGATGTCGGCGTCAAAGGCATCGTCAACGTGATCGATTCCTGCCGCCGGCACGGCGTGGGCACGCTGATCCTGGCCTCGAGCTCCGAGGTCTATCAGTCGCCCCCGCGCGTGCCGACCGACGAAAGCGTCCCGCTCGTCATCCCCGATCCGCTCAACCCGCGGCTCTCCTATGGCGCCGGCAAGATGATCAGCGAGATGATGGCGATCAATCACGGGCGCAAGCATTTTGATCGCGCGCTGATCTTTCGCCCGCACAACGTCTACGGCCCCGACATGGGCTTCGACCACGTCATCCCGCAGTTTGCGATGCGGCTGAAGCAAATGGGCGCGGACGCCCGCGGCGGCAAGGCACCCTTCCCCATCCAAGGCAGCGGGGAGGAGACGCGCAGCTTCTGTTACATCGACGATCTCATCGCGGGGGTGATGATCATGCGCGAGCGCGGCGCGCATCTCGGCATCTATCACGTCGGCACGACGGAAGAGGTCAGCATTGCCGCGCTGGCGCAGCGCATGGCGAGG
>DASXIG010000434.1:0-2827 GCA_036498105.1 Xanthobacteraceae bacterium
CTCCGGGTTGATCCGGATGTCGCCGCCGCGCCCGTCGCGCGCGCCCGCGACGCCATTCGGAGGAATCACGTGCCGCATGGAGCGGATGGAAAAGCGCGCGTCCGCGAGGTTGAGATATTCGCGCCGGATGCCGAGCCCGCCCCGAAATTCGCCTGCGCCCCCGGAGTCCGCGATCAGCTCGAACCGGGTGATGCGGGTGGGAAACTCGCTCTCGATGATCTCTACCGGCGCAATCCGCGCATTGCTCTGATTGACCGTGGTTCCGGACATGCCGTCCTTGCGCGCGCGCGCGCCGGCGCCGCCGGCAATGATCTCGTATTGCACGTAGCCCTTGCCGGTATAGGTGTTGCGGCCCCCGAGAATAATGGAACGGCTGCCGCTGCCGTCGGCGCGCACATTCTGCGGGGCGATGTGGCTCATGGCGGCGAAGATTGCGTCCACCAGCGCATGTACCGTCGGATTGTAGGTGTTGAGCGGCGCCGGGAAGCGCGGATTGAGCACGCTTCCCTCCCGCGCCGTGATGGCAAAGCCGCGCAGGAGCCCGCTCGACACGTAGGTGCTGGGATCGATCAGCGAGATAAGCGCATAGGCGCAGGCGGCCTGAACCAGCGGAGGACGAATGTTGGCCGGTCCCCTGGTCTGATCGGCCGAGCCGCTGAAATCAAAGGACAGCGCATCACCGTGCTTTTCGACCACCACGTGAATGCGCACCGGCTTTTCCAGGTCGATCCCGTCATCGTCGACGAAGCGTTCCGCCTCGAACCGGCCGTCCTTCCACTCCGCGATCGCCGACTTCAGCTTGCGCTCGGATATGTCCAACAGCCGGTCGCAGCAGGCGCGTATCTCGCCGGCACCGAACTTGGCGATGAGCTCGCCAAGCCGCCGCTCGCCGAGGCGATCGGCGCCGAGCTGGCCGCGGATGTCGCCGAGCACCAGCTCGGGCGTGCGGCTGTTGGCGGCGATCAGCCGCTCGATGTCGCCGTTCGCGCGGTAGCCACGCTGATAACGCACCGCGGGGAGATGCAGGCCTTCGTTGAAGATTTCCCGCGCTTGCCCGGAGCAGCTTCCGGGCACGGGACCGCCGATATCGCTCTTGTGCCCAATCGAGCCGCAGAAACCGAACAGCAAGCCTCCGGCAAATGCCGGCGTGATGACCGCGATGTCGGGCGCATGCGGGCTGCCACCCTCATAGGGATGATTGATCAGGAAGGCATCGCCCTCGGCGATGTCTTCCCCGAAGGCTGCGATCACCGCGGCGGTCGAGGCCCCGAAGGCGCCGATATGCAGCGGCAGCACCACATGCTGCGCGACCACCTCGCCGCGCGCGTTCATCAGCGCACAGGAGGCGTCCTGCGACTCCCGGATGATGGTGGAGAAACCGGTGCGAAACAGCGAGTTCTGCATCTCCTGCACGATGCCGGAGAGGCTCGCCTTGACGACTTCAAGCTCGATTGCGTCAACCGCCATGCTGCGCCTATGCATTGCTCACGAGCAGGTTCTTCCATTCGTCCACGCGCGCGACCTGGCCGGGGGAGATCAACGTCGTGCAATCGAGCTGATCGAGGACCGCCGGGCCCGCAAGCTTTGCGCCCACATCGAGCCGCTCGCGCTGATAGACGGGGCAGTCGAGCTCCTCTCCGTTGAACCGGATGCGCCGCCGCCCCCGCAGCGCACTCGCAACGGATGTACCGGCGGGCTTGAATCGGGGCATCGCGACCGGCGGCACGAGACCAATTCCGCGCATCCGATAGGACACGATCTCGACCACTTCATCCGGCGCCATGTGGCCGAACATGGATTGGTGCAGGCGATCGAAGCTTGCGCGCAGCTCCTTGCCGCCGATGGTTCCGAAGGGTTGCGCGCCGCAGGGCACGGCAATCTCATAGCCCTGGCCGGCGTAGCGCAGGTCGAGCGCACGCTCGACCCGGATGCGGTCGGGGGCAAAGCCGTCATGCTCAAGCTCCGCGCGTGCCTCGCGGCTGAGGTTCTCGAACATGGCATCGATCTCGCCCGGCGGTGTATCCTCGAGCGCGCTCAGCCGCGAGCGCATGTAGTCGTGGCGGACATCGGCCATGACGAGACCGATGGCGGAGAACACGCCGGGATGGAGCGGCACGATGACGCCGGCCATGCCGAGATCGCGTGCAATGCGTCCGGCATGGAGCGGGCCGGCGCCGCCGAAGGCGAGCAGCGTGAAGTCGCGCAGGTCGTGCCCGCGCATGGTGGAGATCGCCTTGATGGCTTCCTCCATTTTCACATCGATTATACGGAGAATACCCTCCGACGCTTGCATGGTGGACAGGCTAAGCGGCCGGGCGATTTTGATGTCGACCGCGGAATGTGCCTTCTCTGCATCAAGCCTGAGCTTGCCGCCGAGAAAATTGTGCTCGCCCAGATAACCCAGCACCAGGTTGCAGTCGGTAACGGCAGGCGCCTCGCCGCCGCGGCCGTAGCAGGCGGGTCCCGGCATTGCGCCGGCGCTTTGCGGGCCGACCTGTAGGAGCCCGAAGCGATCGACGGCCGCAATGGTGCCGCCGCCGGCGCTCACGGTATTGATGTCGAGCATGGGCACGGCGAGATCGCGGCCTTCGATCTTACCGCGGCTCGAGAAGAGCGGCTCGCCGTCCTTGATCAGCGCGACATCGCAGGACGTGCCGCCCATGTCGAAGGTGATGACGTTGTTGAGCCCAAGCACGCGGGCGAGCGCCGCGCTTGCGGTAACGCCGCCCGCGGGCCCGGAGAGCACGGTGGTGACGGCTCGGCGCGCGGCGGCAGCGAAAGTGGCCATGCCGCCGTTCGACTGCATCACGTATTTCTGGCGCGTTGC
>DASXIG010000435.1:0-11965 GCA_036498105.1 Xanthobacteraceae bacterium
AGCCATTGCGCGTCTCGCCTCCCCGGGCAATCCGGAAATGCTCGCGGCACCTGGCGAAGCGAACATTGCCGACAATGACGGGCTCTCGGCCACGAGCTACATCCGCGCGGTGCCGAGCGGCACCAGCGTGTTTGCAGTCCATGCGGCCGAGGTCGCGGTGGACGTGGAGACCGGTGCAGTCGAGGTCGCGCGTTATCTCGTGGCTGCCGACATTGGCCGTGCTCTCAACCCGCTCATTGTCGAGGGCCAATTGGTCGGTGGGGTGGTTCAGGGTTTAGGCGGTACCCTGCTCGAGCAGCTCGACTACACCGCGGAATGCCAGCTGCAGACCGGCACCTTTGCAGATTATCTGTTGCCCTCAGCTCAGGAGGCCCCGCCAATCCGTGCTGTCGTCATCGAGGATGCGCGCTCGCCGACAAATCCGCTCGGCGTGAAGGGGGTGGGAGAGGTCGGGCCCTCGGGCGTAGCCGCCGCCATCGGCAACGCCATCGCGGATGCAGTGCGCGCCGGCAGCGCTGTCAATATGCTGCCGTTGACGCCACAGCGCGTTCTGGCCGCCATCTCCTTGCATGCTATAAAATGAAACCGCGAGGAAACTCAGAAGCGATGGCTGGAGTCACGCACCGACTGCGGACGGGATTACCGCTGCATCGAATCGCATTACGAGCGCCGGATCAGCTTTTGCGGAAACTATTGAGGTGGTGCGCCGGCCTCCGCCATCGGCGGCCAGCGCACCCGGTTCACTCCCTTGAGCGACCGCAGCTCCGTTGCCCGCCCGGGTCAGCGGCGATGGAAGTCGAAGAAGTGGTGCTGGAACATCCACCCGTGGTGACGGCCTTCGTCCCGGTCGCGATAGCCGAACCCCGGATGCCGATACACGTCACCGTAAGCAGCCTGGCTGGAACCCTCATAGCCGCGCCAATCGGCGGCGGCCGGAAGCAGGCTCGTCGTGCTGATTGCGATCACGGCCGCGGCGGTCGCAATCGCGCGGCTCATTTGCGTACGCATGGCTTTATCCTCTCTCTTTGCTGCCGCCATTTGGCGGCTGAATCAACCTATGGTTCGACTGTTGACAAAAGAAGGCCAAAGAAGGCCACAGCAACTTATGTTTTTGTAATCTAGAGTAACAAACATTCAGAAATGCTTCGGCATGCAACGCAGTTATCTCGCATGCGCGGCGGTGCTCTTCACCTCAGTTATGTGTCAAGCTCGAGAAGAAAAAGAACATTTGCTTAGCGCTTGCGATATGATCCATTCGTCATGGCGCACGACGCTGCAAATAAATTCGGAGTCCCCATGTCGGCAATTCGCTCGCGCTCGGCTTTCGTCCCGCACGATTTGATTGCGTCCGTGACGGGGGTGGGCGCCGGCCCGTTGAGTGGGCTCACCGCAGCCGTCAAAGATATGTACGACATCGCCGGCTATCGCACCGGCGGAGGCAATCCGGAATGGCTCAGGACACATGCTCCGGCCGCCTCGAACTCCGCAGCCGTGGCCCGCATCGTTGCCGCCGGCGCGAGCATCATCGGCAAGACCGTATGCGACGAGTTCTTCTACAGCGTCAGCGGCACCAACGCGCACTACGGCACGCCTCTCAATCCGCGCGCGCCCGAGCGGCTCCCGGGCGGATCGTCGAGCGGATCGGCATCGGCGACCGCTGCTGGAGCCTGCGATTTCGCGTTGGGCAGCGATACCGGCGGCTCAGTGCGCGTGCCGGCGGCGTTCTGCGGGGTCTACGGCATCAGGCCGACCCACGGGCGTGTTGATCTTGCCGGCGCCATGCCGATGGCGCCGTCGTTTGACGTCGGGGGATGGTTTGCGAATGGGCCGGGAATATTTCGCCGAGTCGGTGATGTGCTGCTGAACTCGTCCCGGGTGCCAGCCGCCGTCGACCATGTGATCATTCTGGAGGACGCGTTCGAGCAGGCGGACCCGGATCTCGCGGCGTTGCTGCAATCCGGTCTCGGCGGCATGGCGGAGGATCTGCCCAAACCCGAGAGAAGCCGCATGGCGCCCGGCGGCCTCGATCCCTGGCGGGAAGTGTTCCGGGTCATCCAGGCCGGGGAGGTATGGCGAACATTCGGCGAGTTCGTCGAGCGGCATCGGCCCCGGTTCGGTCCCGGCATTCGCGAGCGCATGGAGCTCGCAGCCAAGGTGCCCGAGCGCGAAGTCGCGCAGGCGCGACAAGAGCATACGCGGGTGCGCGATCAGATCCGCGCAATGGTCCGACCCGGCACCATCCTGGCGTTGCCGACCGCCCCATGCGTCGCCCCGCTCCTGTCCACTCCGGCGGATGAGCTGGAGTCTTTCCGCGCCCGGGTCATGCGGCTCACCTGCATCGCGGGCCTCGGCGGGCTTCCCCAGGTCAACGTACCCATCGGCGCCATCGCGGGCTGTCCCGTCGGCCTGTCCTTCATCGGATGGGCCGGCGCCGATGAAGATCTGCTGGCGCTCTGCGTGAAGGTCTCGCGCCACTGCGGCTATGCGATGTGAGATCAATGCGGCCGGTGCAGCTGCACCGGCGCGCGGGTCAAGGTCTTGCGTCCGCGCTTGAACGCGTAGAGCACGGGCGCAAGCTCGGCGACCGCCATCTCGGGCTCGGTTGCGTCGAGGACCACGAGATCGGCGGTCTTGCCCACCGCTAGTCCGTAATCCGTAAGTCGCATCAGCTGCGCCGGCCGCTTCGTGATCAAGTCGAAGCACGCCGCCATGTCGGCGCGTTTTCCAACCTGCGCGATGTTGGCATAGAGGTTGGCCATGCGCATAAGCGAGCAGTCGCCGAACGGGGTGAAGGGATTGAGCACGTTGTTGGACGAGAGCGCGCCGTTGACGCCGTGGGAAAGGAGCTTGTGCACGGGAACGACGCCGCGCGTGCTGGTGTGATCGTGCTTGTGATGGCGCCCCATCAGAAAGAGATCGGTCGACGGCAGCACGGTCAATGCCACACCCGCGCCTGCGAGCCGCTTGGCCATGGCCTCGAACTTGTCCATGGGCAGGCTCGTCGCTTTGGTGACGTGGCCGATAGCGACGCGTCCGCCGTATTTGTACTCGTCGGTGCGGCGGCAGACGTGGTCGACGTCCATGCCTTCAGCCGTCGGTCCGAAGTCGAGATGCATGTCGATGTCGGCGTCGAACTCCCGCGCCATCTCGAACACCCGATCGATCTGGCCGGGCGGATTAGTGTCGGTATAGGGGGCAGCCCCCACCACGCGGCAGCCGCCCTTCAGCCCCGCGACCATCAGCTCGTCGGTGCCGGGATTGTTGAGGAGGCCTTCCTGCGGAAAGACGCAGATCTGGAGGTCGATGGCCCACGCATATTCACTTATGAGCGGCAGAACCCCTTCGAGGCTGCGCAGCCCGATGACCGGGTCGACTTCCAGATGGGTGCGCATGTGAGTGGTGCCCTGCAGGATCGCCTTCTCCAGCGTGCGCGTGGCGCGCTTGCGGACATCGTCCGGCGTGAACGCGGCTTTCGCCTTAGCGACCTGTCCGATCGCTTCTTCGAGATCGCCGCGATCGGAGGTGCAGCGGTCGAGGATGCCGGATTTGTCAAGGTGGATATGCGTCTCCACGAACCCGGGCGAGACGAGCCGGCCGCCGAGCTCGATGGTTTCACGCGCCGGAGGAAGGTCTGGGCTGATGGCAGCGATCCTGCCGTTCTCGATTCCAATGTCGGTCAGGTCGCGATGGTTGGCAGCCAGCCGCGCGTTTCTGAGAACGAAATCCATGGCGCATTCCTCCTCCTATATGGCGCGCTCGCGCTCGCCCAGATAGGCGCGGGCGAGCGCCGGGTCGGCACGCATCTCTGCCGCCGAGCCTGCCTGCTTCACGCCCCCTGATGCAATCAGATAACAGCGATCCGCTACGGAGAGCGCCAGGTCCGCCGCTTGATCGACCAGCAGAATGGTCGTGCCTTCATCCCGGAGCTCGGCCAGGAGATCGTACAGGCGGTCCAGCAGGGTAGGGGCGAGACCGAGCGAAGGCTCGTCGAGCAGGAGGAGACGCGGCCGCGCGATCAGCCCGCGCGCAATGGCCAGCATCTGCTGCTCGCCGCCTGACAGCAGGCCGGCGCGCTGGCCGCTCCGCTCCCGCAGCTGCGGGAAACGGTCGAGCAGCCGCTCCAGCAACTGCTCGAGATCCTGCGAGGGCCGCGCGTACGCGCCAAGTCTCAGGTTGTCGATGACGCTCAGCTCCGGAAATACCTGCCGCCCTTCCGGCACCAGCACCAGCCCATATCCCGCAATGCGGCTCGCGTCATAGCTCTCGATGTGTTCGCCAAGGAACAGCACCGCTCCCTTGACCGGTCGGTTGAGACCGCTCAATGCGCGCATCAGCGTGGTCTTTCCCGCGCCGTTCGCGCCCAGTACTGCGACCAGCTCGCCTGTCTCCACCGCGATGTCCACATCCCGAATGACGTCAGCTGCCCCGTAGCCGGAGGAAAGCCGCTCAGTGGCCAGCACGATCTCCGCTCCGGGCCCGAGCGCCCGTCTGCGCGCGCGATCGGCTGCCGTTGTCTCCCCGAGGTAGGCCTTGAGCACGCGCGGGTCGGCGGCAATCTGCGCCGGCGTTCCTTCGCTGATCTTGGTGCCGGCATCGAGCACGATCACGCGATCGGATATGCCCATGACCAGATTCATCTCGTGCTCGACCAGGATCACGGCGATTCCAGCGCGGGCGAGCTTGCCCAGAAGATCGCCGATGCGGGCAGTGTCGGCCGCGGACAGCCCGGCGGCGGGCTCATCAAGGGCCAACACCGTGGGCTGCATGGCCAGCGCGCGTGCGATCTCGACGAGCCGCCTGTCCACATGCGCGAGCGCACCCGCCGGCTGGTCGAGCGCGCCGCCATAGCCGACAAACGCGAGGATGCCTTCCGCAAGCTCCCGACGCGTGGATTCGCGGCCCGGCGAGAACAAGCTGCCGCCCCCGAGATGGCCGCGCCGCAAGGCGATGAGGATGTTGTCCAGGACGCTCATGTCCGTGAACAGCTTCGTCGTCTGGTACGTCCGCGCGATGCCGGCGCGGGCGATGGCATGGCAAGCCATGCGCGTGATCTCGCGATCGCCCAGGCGGATGCTGCCGCGATCCGGACGGTAGAACCCGCATATGAGATTGAGCACGGTGCTTTTGCCGGCACCGTTAGGCCCGATGATGCTGGTGATCTCGCTGGGATGTGCCGCGAAGCTCAAATCGTGCACGGCGCGCACGCCGCCGAAATGGACCGACAGCCCGGTCACCGAAAGACCGGATTGCTCACGCTGAGGAGACAAATAAGCCAGCACGCGCTGGGTCGATGCTGCTGCGGGTTTGCCCAATCGGGGCCGTGGGAGGGATTGTGCGGCAAGCCCGACCAGCCCGCCGGGGGCGAGCCGCAGCACCAGCAACAGCAACAGGCCCACGAACAACAGCCGATATTGCGCCAGGAACGAGAGAAGCTCGGGCAGCAGCACCACGACGAGAGCGCCGACCAACGGTCCAACCAGCCGGTCGGCGCCGCCGATCATGACCACGAGCAGAAAGAGGATCGATTGCGAAAAAGGAAACGATTCCGGGCTGATGAAGCTCGTCATGGATGCAAACATGCCGCCGGCGAATCCGGCGGCGAACGCCGAGAGTGCGAAGGCGGCGGCTCGGATCACCGTGGGATCGAGCCCGATCGCCTGGCTCGCCACTTCCGAGTCACGCACCGCGCGCATCGCCTTGCCCCACGCGCTTGCGCTGAGCCGGGCGTAGAGAGTGAGCGAGGCGATGGTGCAGGCGAGCACGAAGAAGGCCATCTCGCGTTCCGAGAAGGCAGAGCCCGCCACGCTCGGCATGGGAATACCCAATAGCCCGTTCCAGCCACCCGTGAGGCCGCTCCACTCGGCGGCGCCTTGCTCCACTACAAAGCCGAAGGCGATGGTCACCATCGCGAGATAGGGTCCGCGCACGCGCAGCGCCGGAACCGCGAGCACGAGCCCAGCAGCGCCCGCGATAAGACCGGCGAGGGGCAGAGCCGTCCAGACCGTCCAATCGAGCGCGGTCGTGAGAATGCCGACGACATACGCGCCGATCGCATAGAACGCAGCGTGGCCGAGCGAGATCTGGCCCGACATCCCGAGCAGCACATTGAGTCCGACGCCCACGATCGTCGTCAGCCCGACGAGCACGATCACGTAGAGTTCGTAGCCGTTGGCGCGCGCAATGAACCCGCAAACGCCGGCAATGAGCGCGACGGCCGCGACGGCACCGGCGAGCTTCATACTTTTTTGACCTCGGCGTGGCCGAACAGGCCATTCGGGCGCAAGGCGAGAGCAAGAATGACGAGAGTGAACGTAGCGATCTGGCTATAGGTCGACCCGGCAAGCGCAACGATGAGCGCTTCGGCCACTCCATAGATCAGGCCGGCGATAACCACGCCCCACGCACTCCCGATGCCGCCCAGGATGGCGACCGCGAACGCCTTGATGCCGAAGAGCGTCCCCATGGTCGACGAGATCGTGAACAGCGGAGCCACCATGATCCCGGCGATGCCCGCCAGAAAGCCGGAAAGCGCGAACGAGAGCATGACCACCCGTTCGACGCCGATGCCCATGAGACGCGCTGCGTCCCTGTTCTGCACTACCGCAAGCAGCGCTTTCCCATACTGGAATTGCTTAAAGAAGATCTGCAGTGCCGCCGCGAGCAGCAGCCCCACGGCGGGGATCAGGAGCTGCAACAGCTGAACCTTGATCCCTGCGATCACAATCGAGCTGGTTGTCAGCAGGCCAGCGGGCATTCCACGCGGATCCTTGCCGAACGTGAACAGCACCACGTTCTCGAGCACGATGCCGAGGGCAACCGTCGCCATCAGCCAGGCGTTCGAGCCGCGGCGGACGAAGGGGCGGACGGCAATGATCTCGACCACCGCGCCCCATAGCGCGCAGAGCGCGAGCGCGACGACGATCGCAAGCATGAGCGGCCACTGGAAGGTGACCCAGAAGGTGAAACACAGGACTGCGCCCAGCATCATGGCGCTGCCCTGCGCGAAGTTCACCGTGTTCGACACCGCGTATGTGACGTGGAAGCCGAGCGCCAGCAGCCCGTACATGCTGCCGAGGCCAAGCCCGGAGATCAGCGCCGAGCTCACCAGCATGGCAGGCTGCTGTGCCTCCCCCTGAAAGGGGGAGGTCGACAGCATTTGCTTCGCTTGCGAAGCAAATGCTGTCGGGTGGGGGTCAGGTCGTTGGGGTGCGCTTTCATTGCTCGCGACACCGTGTTGACCCCCACCCGGCTCGCTCCGACTAAGTCGGGGCTCGCCGACCTCCCCCTTTCAGGGGGAGGTATCACGGAGTTTGCTGCACCGCCGAGTCAAACACCGAGAATCGGCAGGCATCACTCCACAGGCACGATCTTGTCGCCCTCGTAGTGGACCATGATGTAGTCGTCTGGGCGCAATGCGTCGTGATTGGCGGTGGTGAAGGGCCGATTGTAGCTCTTGATCAATCCGGCGTAAGGCTTCTTGAGATCTTCCAGCGCCGCGCGCACTGCATCCGGATCGGTCGAGCCGGCCTGCTCGATTCCCATCGCGAGGAGGTGCATGGCATCATAGGCGTTGGCGGTGCCCACCGGCGAGAAGATATCCTCGGGCCCTTTGATCTGCGGATGCTTTTTCTTCAGATCCGCAAGGACTCGCTCGCCCACCGGCGAGAGCTTGCCGAAGAAGCTGAAGGTCTGCACGAAATGAGCATCGCCTGCCGTTGGGCCGGCGAGCTCGGGGAAGCGTCCGCCCGAGATGCCCCAGTGCGACACCACCGGCGCAGTCCAGCCCATCCGCTCGCGCGACTTCATCATCTGGGCGCCGGGCGGAGCATTGACCACCAGGATGATGGCGTCGGCGCCTGCATCCTTCAGCCGCGTCAGATGCGGAACCATATCGACGTCATTGTTCTCGAATTTCGAGATGCCGGCGATGGTGACCGCGGGATCGTCCTTGGCGGCAGCGGTCAAACCCTTCTCGTTCGACTGCCCCCAGGGATTGTTGATGAGCATGAGGCCGGGTTTCTTCGCCTTGAATCTCTCCTTCGCGTATTTGAGCAGCTTGATATCGACGTCGTCATCAACGGCCGAGACGCGGAACACGTAGTTCGGATTGGCGCCGTTGCGCGTGATGCCGGTGCCCGCCGCCCAAACGCCCATAAGCAGTTTCTTCTCTTTGTTCATAAGCGGGACCATGGCGAGCGAGACCGGTGTATCGATGCCGCCGAAGACCGCGTCGACTTTTTCCTGAAAGATGAGCTCGCGCGCGGCGGTCAGGCCTTTCGGCGGGCTCGACTCGTCGTCGCGCTGGATCAGCTCGAGCTTGCGTCCGCCGAGGAGACCGCCCTTGGCATTGATCTCGTCGATCGCAAGCGACATGCCGCGGGTGATCGCCTCGCCCGATTGCGCTGAGGCGCCGGACAGCGCCGCGACATGTCCAATGCGGATCGCATCCGCTGCCACCGCGGATACCGGCAACAACGCAGCGAGGGCGAAACCCAACGCAGCGACTTGATACCGGATGGGCCATGCCGGACTGTGGCTTTTCATCTGCTTTCTCCGTTGAGCTTGGGTAATCGCAAGCGATTGCCGGCAATGATCGGTGAGGAGGTTTGCAGTGTCAATAAAGAATAGAACTGAGCAATTCTTGCGCAGTCCGGGCAGAAAACGTGCAGCGGCGCACGAAACGTAGGGTGGGTTAGTTGCGAATGTCGGCTGCTTGCAGCCGACCTTAGCGGCGTAACCCACCAAGAAAGCGGTGGGTTACGCGGACGATCTCGGCAAGCCGAGATCGCCCGCTAACCCACCCTACAAAGAATCCAGGTGACGAGCGCGTCCAGCATCTCGCCTCTGACATCGCTATCCTTTCGCCCGGTACGCGCGGGCACCCGAAAAGAGTGATCGGCGTCGCGCACCACGTGCAGGGATGCGCGCGGTCCAAGCGTTGCCGTAACCGAACGAATGAGCGGCAAGTCAGCGAGCGCGTCGCGTTCTCCTTGCAAAAATAGCATCGGTAGCCGCACGTCCGAAAGATGTTTGGCACGCTCGATCGAAGGGCGATTTGCGGGATGCAGCGGGAAGCCGAGGAAGGCAAGGCCGCGTACGTCCTGCAGTGGTGCAGCGGCTTCTGCCTGGGATGTCATGCGGCCGCCAAATGATTTGCCGCCCGCGATCAGAGGCAGAGCAGGTGCCAGCCGCAGAGCTTCGGCAACGGCAGCACGAACGGTGGCATGCGCCAGATCCGGACGATCCGGCCGCCTTGCGTGTTGCTCCATATAGGGGAACTGATAGCGCAGCGTGGCAATGTCCCGCTTGGCAAGCCCCGCCGCAACCGCAGCCATGAACGGGTGCGTCATTCCGGCGCCCGCGCCGTGCGCCAAAACATAGCACGCGCGCGCCCGCGGCGGCACCAGCAGCAGGCCTGAGACCCGACGCGCGTCATCCACCTGAATGGTTAGAGGCTGCGCGTCCACACAGCTCTCAAATCCGCTTGACCGCGAGCACCGCGTTGAGCCCGCCGAAGGCGAACGAATTCGATAGCGCCGCATCGATAGCCAGAGGCCTGGCCTCGTTTGGCACGTAATCGAGATCGCAAGCCGGATCGGGGCCGAGATAGTTGATGGTCGGCGGCACGACGGCGTTCTTGATGGACATCAGGGTCGCAACCAGCTCCAGCGCGCCGGCTGCGCCGAGGGCATGGCCGAGCATGGACTTGTTGGACGATATGGCAAGCCGCGCCGAATGCGCCCCGAACACATGCTTGATCGCATTTGTTTCGACCTCATCGTTGGCGGCAGTGCCGGTGCCGTGCGCATTGATGTATTGAACGTCTTCGGGAGCGAGCCCGCCATCGCTGAGCGCGTTCTCGACGGCGCGAGCCATTCCGCCCACATCCGGGCTGGTGAGGTCGTTTGCGTCCGCGCTCATGCCAAAGCCGACGATCTCGCCGAGGATTTCGGCGGAGCGTTTGCGCGCGTGATCCAGGCTCTCAAGCACCACCACGGCCGCACCCTCGCCGATCACCAGGCCTTTGCGCTCGCGCGAGAAGGGGCGGCAAGTGTCCGGTGCCATGACGCGCATGGCTTCCCAGCCCTTCATGGTGCCGAACGTAAGGCAAGCGTCCGTTCCTCCCGTCACCGCGCACGTCACAGCGCCGGAACGCACCAGCTGGAACGCAAGTCCGATAGCGTGCGTTGCCGAGGAGCACGCGCTCGCCACGGCAAAGGCCGGCCCGCGCAAGCCGCAATGCATCGTGACCTGGCTCGCCGGCGCATTCACCATCAGCTTGGGGATGGTGAGCGGATGCAGGCGCTTGGCGCCGTCGCGATAGAGCCGGCTGTAGTTGTCGTCCTGCGTATTCTGTCCTCCAACCCCGGTCCCGATGATTGTCGCGGTTGCCTTGGACAAGCCATCATGGAGAGGAAGCGCGGCCTGCGCGAGGGCCTCGCGTGCCGCCACCACCGCGAACTGCGACACGCGATCGAGCGATGCGAGCTGGCGCTCGTCGAAATGGCTCCGCGGATCGAACTTCTTGACCTCCGCGACGACCTTCTGACTTAATTGGTCGGTCGGAAGAATGGTGGCTTCGGCAATCCCCGGGACACCCTGCACCAGGTTCGACCAGAACGAAGGGGCGCTGTGCCCTATCGCGGAGACGACCCCGCAACCCGTCACGACGACGCGGCCGGTCATCTAATGCTTTCCGTTGACCAGCTTTTTGATTGCCTCGACGACATCGCCCACAGTCTGGAGCTCGGGCATGTTGTTATTCGAGTTGTAGGGAATCTGCACGTCGAATTTTTCTTCCAGATCGAAGATCATCTCGACCGCGCTGAACGAATCAATGCCGAGGTCCTCCAGTCGATCGGCCATGTTCAGGTCGCGTTTGTCGGCGGGAACTCGCTTCGCGATGATCGCCACAGTATCCGCTGCCACCTCATCCATCGCTCGTCTCTGCCTTTGCTCTTTGGCCGAACCGCCGTCGCAGCGCTGCCGAGGCGCGGACAAATTCGTGGCGCGGCCATGCGGGAGAGCCCAGCCATATCTCGCCGGGCGGCACGTTCGACGCCACCCCGCTCTTCGCTCCGATCATGGCGCCATCGCCGATGGTCAGATGGTCGGCAATTCCCGCCTGCCCGCCGAGAATCACGTTGTCCCCCAGCACGACGCTCCCCGACAACCCGCACTGCGCGACGATGATGCAGTTCCGGCCGACCGTAACGTTGTGGCCGATCTGGACGAGATTGTCGATCTTGGTGCCCTCTCCGATCACGGTATCGGCAGTGGCGCCGCGATCGATGGTCGTACCAGCGCCGACTTCCACGCTGTCCTGAATGATCACCCGGCCGATTTGCGGGACTTTGGCGTGACCTCTGCTGCCCGCTTGGAACCGAAAGCCGTCCTGCCCGATGCGGCATCCGGGGTGAATGATGACGTCATCGCCGATGAGCGCATGCATGAGTGAGACGCCAGCACCGATCGAGCAATTGCGCCCGATTTGCACGCCGGCGCCGACGACGGCATTGGCGCCGATGATGCTGCCGGCTCCGATTGCCGCACGCGGCCCGATCACCGCGCCCGGATCGACGATCACGCCGTTTTCGATCTGAGCCGAAGGATGCACGATCGCTCCCGGTGCGACGCCCTCCGCTTCGAACAGCGAGGATGGGAGCAGCGCGTCAGGGTAAAGCTTGCGCGCAACGGCGACGAAGCCCTCGTAGGGCTTCGTGCTGCAGAGCACATTGACATGACTGGGCGCCTGGCTGGCGAAACGCGTGCTGGTCAGGCACGCTCCCGCGCTGGTCCAGGCGAGCACGTCGGCGTGTTTGGCGCTGTCGAGAAAAGCGAGATCATGCGGTCCCGCTCGATCGAGCGGCGCGATGTCCGTGATGAGATGATCGAGACGTGCCCCGCCGCCAGGCTCGGCTCCGGTCAACTCGGCGATCTCCCGCACCGTCATCCCCGGCGGGCG
>DASXIG010000436.1:0-2358 GCA_036498105.1 Xanthobacteraceae bacterium
GGTAGCCGCGAGCTCGTAAAGGAACTTCAAATCGAAAAGCGGCACTAGAATCATAGATTTGCTAGTGCCCCTTTGCTTCCGAAGTTCGTGTCAGAGGGTGCCGCAATGTATCACGAACTTCGGAAGCGGGGCACTAGCTGATGCAATGTTGCCGCAGCAGCACATCCATGCCAAGGGCTCGGAATAAGCGACGCCAATGTCCGCACTGAATTTCCTGTTGAACGGCCGGCAGTGGTGCGAAACCGACGCGCCCCCTGCCATGACGGTGCTCGATTTTCTGCGCGAACGCGCTCGCCTCACCGGAACGAAAGAAGGCTGCGCCGAGGGGGATTGCGGGGCCTGCACCATCGTGCTTGGCCGTTTGAACGATGGAACCTTGCGCTACCAGGCCGTCAACTCCTGCCTGATGATGCTGCCGCAGATAGATTGCTGTGCGGTACTGACGGTCGAGGGTCTGGCGGCGCCTTCGGGAGAGCTGCATCCCGTGCAGCGGGCGATGGTCGACACCGATGCCACGCAGTGCGGCTTCTGCACGCCCGGTTTTATCATGGCGATGTTCGCATTTCACCACGGCGGGGAGCCTGCGCAGGAAGACCTTATTCATGAAGCGCTCGCGGGCAATCTCTGCCGCTGCACGGGCTACCGTCCCATTGTCGAGGCGTGCCGGCGCATGGCGCAAGGACCGGCCGATCGCTTCATTGCGGAACATCAAGTGACGATCGACGTGCTCGCGGCGTTGCCGCCATGCGAAGAGTACCACGCACCGAACCAGGTTTTTCTCCGGCCGCGTTCGCTCGCCGAGATGTTCGCCATGCGGGCCCAATGTCCCGGTGCGATTCTGCTCGGAGGCGGCACCGATCTCGGGCTGCGCGTCAGCAAGGATCGCGAGGCGATACCCGCCGTCATCGCGCTCGATGCCGTCGAAGAGCTGCATCGGATCGCCACTTCAGCCGGCGCTCTCGAGCTCGGCGGCGCGGTGACATACAGCGAGGCTCTGCCTTTGCTCGACCGTTACTTCTCCTCTTTCGGCGCGCTCGTCCGGCGCATCGGCTCACGGCAAATTCGCAACCTCGGAACGCTTGCGGGTAATCTCGCGACCGCCTCCCCGATCGGGGATACCATCCCCTGCCTGATTGCGCTGGGCGCAACGGTAACCCTTACTTCGCATAACGGAGAGCGGACCTTGCCGGTCGAAACCTTCATCACGGGATATCGCAGGATCGCTCTTTTGCCCGGCGAGGTCATCAGCACCATTCGCATCCCATTTCTGGGAGACGATCAGCAGTTTGCTGTCTACAAATTATCAAAACGATTCGATCAGGACATCGCTACCGTCGTTGCGGCCTTCTGCCTGGAGCGGCGCAACCGATCCGTATCCCGTTTGCGAGCGGCCTATGGCGGGATGGCGCCGCGCGCCATGCGCGCAGCCAATGTCGAGGCGGCCGTAAACGGCAGGCCCTGGACTCAGGAAAGCCTTGCCCAGATCGATGCCGCTGTCGCGCGCGATTTCAGTCCGATTACCGATCACCGCGGGGGCGCAGCCTACAGGCTGCGCGCTGCCGCCAATCTTCTGCGCCGTTTCCAGTGGGAGACGACCTCGGAGATTTCAGTCCGCGTGGAGGCGCTATGAACCAGCCCCTCGCTCGCATTCATGGCGGTGCTCATGCCGCGGTTCGTCATGACAGCGCGGCCGGGCACGTGACGGGCTCCGCTCGCTACCTGGACGATGTTCCTACGCTCCCAGGCACCCTGGAAGCAGCGCTGGTGCTGAGCACATGCCCGCATGGCCGCATTCGACATTTGGATCTCTCGAAGGCGCTTGCCGCTCCTGGGGTCGTGGCGGCGATCACAGCCGCGGATATTCCCGGCAAGAACGATATCGCTCCCATTCGCAGCAACGAGCCCGCGCTTGCTTCCGATATCGTGGAGTACGAGGGCCAGCCGATCGCTGCGATCGCCGCGCGGAGCCTCGATGAGGCACGCGCGGCCGCAAAGCTGGTACGGATCGACTACGAGCCGCTGCCCCCTGCCCTTTCGCTTGAGGATGCCATCGCGCGGGAGAGCTTCGTGTCGCCCACGCAGCTCATGGCCCGTGGCGAGGTCGAGCCTGCACTCACCGCGGCGCCGCATAGGCTCTCCGGCGAGCTGCGCTGCGGCGGCCAGGATCATTTCTATCTGGAAGGCCATATCGCGCTCGCCACTCCGGGCGAAGCCGGAGAGATGCACGTGTGGAGCTCGACCCAGCATCCGACCGAAGTGCAGCATGGCGTCGCGCATCTCCTTGGGCTGCCGTTCAGCGCGGTCGTCGTCGAGGTGCGGCGCATGGGCGGCGCCTTCGGCGGCAAGGAGAGCCAGGCG
>DASXIG010000437.1:0-1743 GCA_036498105.1 Xanthobacteraceae bacterium
CATCAGCTCGGTCACGACCGCCTCGATCGGCGCTCACGTCGGCACGCATGCCGCGGCGGAAGCCGCGCGCGTCATGTTCCGTTTCGGACTGTGGCCGGCGGCACTCGATCTGTGGGGCATCGCGCCAAAGGATCCCAGGGCGCAACAGTGGGACGCGGCACGCTGGAAGGACGGACAGTTGCTCGTGCCCGGCTTGACGCCGCTCGGGCTGCCGGCAATCGCGGCAAGAGCGCATGCGCGCAATTTCGTGACCGGTGCAATGGCGCACGGCTTTTCGCGCTGGGCATGGTCGCAAGCAAGCTTCTCGCTCAACGGGCAGACTTGGAACGCGGACATCGATGCGCTTGCCGTGCGAACCGGCGGCGGCAACTTCAGGCGTTTGGACCGCACCACCGTGAAGTTTCCCCCCACCGATTATAACCGCTTTGGCTGCAGCTACAGCTCGGCCTGCGGCACGCTGGTGCGCATCGAGATCGAACGCGCCACCGCGGCGCTGCGCATCGCCAAAGCATATAGCGTCTTCGAGTGCGGTCAGGCGCTGGTGCCGGAGGTCGTGCTGGGGCAAGCGCAGGGCGGCTTTGCCATGGGCGTCGGCTATGCATTGCTTGAATCGCTCCCGCCGTTCGAAACCGGACCCGGCAACGGGCAATGGAACCTGGGACAATATGTGGTCGCACGCGGGTCGGACCTGCCGTTGCGCGATCTGGAAATCGAAAGATTGCCGCCGCTTCCCAACGAGCCGCCCAAGGGCATGGCGGAGATCGTCATGATCCCGGTCGTAGCCGCGCTTCTGAACGCCATCTTCGACGCCACCGGACGCCGTTTCCACGAGTTGCCGGTGACCCGACGCATGATCAAGGGAGTGCTCTCGTGACGGCGCTGCGCATCACGATCAACGGCCGCGCGTACGGCCCGGTGGAGGTGCGCGACGAGCTCACCTTGAACGATTTCCTGCGCGAGTATCTCGGGCTGACCGGCACCAAGTTCGGCTGCGGTGCCGCACAGTGCCTGAGCTGTGCCGTGATCGTCGATAACCCCGATGGGACAAGCTCCACGACTCCCAGCTGCGTGGTTCCGGCGGCAAGCTTCAACGGCAAGGCCATCCGAACGGTGGAAGGCCACGCAAAAAACGGCGAGCTTTCCAATCTGCAAAAAGCCTTCGTCGAGCATTTTGCTTTTCAGTGCGGATATTGCACTCCTGGTTTCTTGAACGAGGGCCAGGTCTTGCTGGAACGTCTGGCCAGGAAGCCCGTGGCCCGAGCGGATCTCGAGCAGACCATTGCCGCGGCGCTCGACGGCCACCTGTGCCGGTGCACCGGCTACATCAAATATCACGAGGCCGTACGGGACGTGATCCTGGCGGAGCCGGGGCGCTACCTTACCGCACAGGCCGCTGGCGAATCGCGATGAGGGGTGGTCCGCAGCGGCACGCGTTACAGACGAGATCGGGCGTTCGCGTTTGGATCATGGTCGCAGCGGCGGCTGTGCTGATGATTCCGCTGGCTGCATCCGCATTGAATGAAAGCGGACCGGACAGCCTCGCGGCACCGGAGAGCTTTGCCGCCCTTGACGACACCGCCGCGCGCTCAGCGGCCATGTTCACGGAGCTTGGCAAAGTATTGACGTATCCGCGCTGCCTCAACTGTCATCCCGCTGGCGATCGCCCGCGCCAGGGCGAGCAGAGCCGGCTGCATCAGCCGCCGGTCGAGCGCGGTTCAGACGATCGCGGTCTTGCGGCCATGC
>DASXIG010000438.1:0-4508 GCA_036498105.1 Xanthobacteraceae bacterium
GCAAGCGGGGTGCGCCGGCCGGTCAACGTAATCGAGGGCAACTACACGCTCATGCCCGGCACCTGCCCATGGTGGGACAGCATCGTTCACAGCGAAGCCGCGGAGTAAGGCTCCTCCAGCAGCAAGGCAGCGTCTGATGACAGCCGCGGCCGCCCGCGCACCATCGCGAGGACCGATCCCCGAGCTCCACGCGCACGGAGCGGTGGTGCCGGCCATCGGCCTCGGCACCTCCGGGCTCGGGGACTGCGGCGAGACCGTCGCCACGGCGCTGGCGCCGGGTTATCGGCACATCGACACCGCTTGGAAATACGGTAGTGAGCGCGGCGTCGGCGAAGGTATCCGCGCGTCGCGGGTGCCGCGCGTGGAAATCTTCCTGACCACCAAGGTATCCCACGAATATCTGCGCGCGGACGATTTCGCGCGCTCTGTTGACGAAAGTCTCAAAGCTCTGCGGGTCGATTTCGTCGATCTCCTGCTGGTGCACTGGCCCAATCCGGAAATTCCGCTGTCCGAAACCATACCCGCATTGGCAAAGGCCAAGCGGCAGGGCCTTGCCCGCCACATCGGTGTTGCCAATTTCAACATCGCGCTGCTCGACGAGGCTATCCGCCTTTCACCGGAGCCCGTGGTCACGCTGCAGGCCGAGTGCCACCCTTACCTCGACCAACGCAAGCTGCTTGAAGCCTGCGGGCAGCGAGGCCTGCTGTTTACGGCGTATTGCCCGCTTGGCCGCGGAAAACTGCTGCACGACCCGACGCTCGCGGAGATTGCCGCCCGGAGGGGAAAATCGGTCGCGCAGGTCGCGCTGCGCTGGCTCGTGCAGCAGGGAAACATCATCCCGATTCCGCGTTCATCCAATCCGAAGCGGTTGGCCGAGAATCTGGACGTGTTCGACTTCGCGCTCACAGCCGACGAGATGCGCAGGATCGACGCGCTCAAGCGCGCTGGTGGCCGCATCGCCAATCCAGCCGGACGCGCGCCAGTGTGGGATTAGCGCATGTCCCGCAAAAGCGGGGAGCCACTTGTGCGAAAAAGGATATGCGCAAACAGACATAGAGCGAAGCAGGAATGGCGCATGACCGCAGTCACTGATCCTTTCGACCTGCTCGAGGCGGACGCAGCATCGCTGATGCGGCGGGCGGGTGCCCTGCGCGATGAGGGCCATGGGTCGATCGTCTCCTATTCGCGCAAAGTCTTCATCCCGCTGACCCGCCTGTGCCGCGACGTTTGTTCGTACTGCACCTTTGCCACTACGCCGCGCCAGCTCGCGCGCGCGTACCTCACCCGCGAAGAAGTTCTCGCAATCGCGCGCGCTGGAGCGGCGGCCGGCTGCAAGGAGGCGCTCTTCACCATCGGCGACAAGCCGGAGCTGCGCTACGCAGCAGCCCGCAGAGAACTCAATGCGCTGGGGCACGCAACCACGTTCTCGCTCCTTGGCGAGATGGCCCAGCTCGTCGTCGAGGAGACCGGGCTATTGCCGCACATTAATGCCGGCGTCATGGATGCGGCGGACTTGAGCGCCCTCCGCAGAGTGAGCGCCTCACAAGGTTTGATGCTCGAGAGTGCGTCCGAACGGCTATGCCGGCCGGGTGGGCCGCATTTCGGGTCTCCCGACAAGCATCCTCGCGTGCGGCTCGACATGATCGAGGCCGCCGGAGCGCTCCACATTCCCTTCACCACCGGCATTCTCATCGGCATCGGCGAGACGCGGCGCGAGCGCATCGAGGCGCTGCTCGCAATACGCGGGCTGCACGAGCATCAAGGCCACATCCAAGAAGTCATCGTCCAGAACTTTCGCGCCAAAGCGAACACACGCATGGCGCAGTGCGTCGAGCCGACAACCGAAGACATGCTGTGGACGGTTGCGGCCGCCCGGCTCATTCTCGGGCCGGCCATAAGCATCCAGGCGCCCCCGAATCTGAATCCGGGAATGCTCGAAGCTGTGATCGCAGCGGGCATCAACGATTGGGGCGGCGTTTCCCCGGTCACCCGCGACCACGTCAATCCGGAAGCGCCTTGGCCGGAAATTGCCGCTCTTGCTGCGGCGACCGACGCGGCTGGCAAGATTCTGGTCGAGCGGCTGACGATCTATCCACCGTTTGCTCTCGATGCCGAGCGCTGGTCGGATCCCGCCGTCCGCTCGCGCATTCTGGCGGCGATGGACAGCGAGGGTCTGGCCAGAACGGACGGCTGGTCGCCAGGTGCGCAAATCGCTCCCCCGCAAGTGCTGACGGAGTTTGTGGCCCCTGGGTCCCGGCTCTCGTTCCGTGCGGGCGACGCCCTCACTACACTCGGCCGGGACACGAATGGTTTCGTGTCCCGGACGAGCGAGCCCGGCTCGCCGGGCGAGCGAAGATCCGGGACCCAGGGGCCACATGCTCAGCTTTGCGCCCAAATCCCATCGCTCTACCCTCCGCGGGAGGGTTTTGGGCGCATCCTGGATCGCGCGGTCAGGGGAGGTGACCTGAATCGGGATGAGATCGTCGCTTTGTTTGGTGCCCGCGGGGAGCTATTCACAGCAGTTTGCGAAGCGGCCGACGAGGTGCGCAAACGCGTCAACGGCGACACCGTCTCCTACGTGGTGACGAGAAACATCAACTACACCAACGTCTGCTATTTCCGTTGCGCCTTCTGCGCGTTTTCAAAAGGCAAGCGAAGCGAGCATCTGCGCGGACCCGCATATGTCCTCGACCTCGCCGAGATCGTGCGGCGGGCGCGCGAGGCCTGGGAGCGCGGAGCGACCGAGGTCTGCCTGCAAGGCGGGATCCATCCGCAATATACCGGCCAGACCTACATCGACATCTCCCGGGCGATAAAGACTGCGGTGCCCGGCATTCATATCCACGCCTTTTCCCCGCTCGAGATTCAGCAAGGGGCGGCGACATTAGGCCTCCCGGTTGCCGAGTTCCTTCGCGAATTGCACGACGCAGGGCTTGCGACCCTGCCTGGCACGGCCGCCGAGATCCTCGATGACGAAGTCCGCCAAGTGATCTGCCCGGACAAAGTGAGCACGCATGAATGGCTCTCCATCATCGAGACTGCCCATCGGCAGGGTCTCAGGACCACCGCGACGATCATGTTCGGGCATGTGGAGCGTCCGATTCACTGGGCGCGGCACCTCCTCGCCTTGCGCGAGCTGCAGCGGCGCACCGGCGGCTTCAGCGAGCTCGTGCCGCTGCCGTTCGTGCCAATGGAAGCGCCGATTTTCTTGCGAGGCAGATCGCGCCCCGGGCCAACGTTCCGCGAAGCCGTTCTCATGCATGCCATCGCACGCCTGGCGCTCCATCCGTTCTTCGAGAATATTCAGGTCTCGTGGCCCAAGATGGGGCGCGACGGCGCAGCCGTCTGCCTGTCGGCCGGCTGCAATGATCTCGGCGGCACTTTGATGAACGAGTCCATCTCGCGCGCGGCCGGTGCCGCTCACGGCCAGGAGCTTCCCCCATTTGAGATGGAGGCCATAATCCGAAAGCTCGGCCGCACCCCGCGCCAGCGCACGACGTTATACGGGACTGCTCCCCCGGAACGGATCGCGGCTTCGTGGCAGGCCGCCCCGCTCCTCCCCGCCGTGGCTTCGCGGGCGCTGCCGAATGATCTTACTTCGCGCCGGCGACAAGCCGAAGCGATGGACGTCCCTTGATCCCGGCAGCTTTCAGCGCATTGAGGGCGACACTGCCATTGATCGGATCGAAGCTAGCCGTATTCGGCGCATGCAGGCCGCGATGCTCCGCCAATGGCCTGAAGTGGTCAGTGAGGCCGACCACCGTCTCGGCCGCGCCAAGCACCAGGTAGCCGTCGTGCTCCATCGACCTCGCCACGCGCTCGAGCACTCGGCTCTTGGTCTCCTGGTCGAAATAGAGGAGCACGTTGCGGCAGAACACCACGTCGAACGTGCCGAGGTGAGCGAAGTCGGCAAGCAGATTGAGCGGCCGGAAATCAACCATCGCGCGGATCGCCGGCGCGATCTGCCAGTTGTCCCCGATCTGCGTGAAATATTTAAGCAGCAGGCCAATCGGCAGCCCGCGCTGCACTTCGAAATGGCTGTAGATCCCGGAGCGGGCCTTCTCCAGCACTTCGATCGAGATGTCGGTCGCAACGATCTCGATGCGCCAGCCAGCGAGGCGCTCCCCCATCTCCTTGAGCGACATCGCAAGCGAATACGGCTCCTGCCCACTGGATGCGGCCGCGCACCAGATGCGCAGACGCCGCCGGCCCGTCCGCGTCGCGATGAGCCGCGGAACCATGGCATCGCGGAACTGCCCGAATGGAATCTTGTCGCGGAAGAAGAACGTCTCATTGGTCGTCATCGCCTCGACCACCTGCGCGGCCAGCGCCCCCGCGTTCGCGGTCCAGAGCCGCTGCACCAGCTCGGAGACATTGGCGAGACCCGCCTTGCGCGCAACCGGTAATAAACGGCTCTCGGCCAGGTATTCCTTGTCGGCGGCAAGCACGAGACCGGAACGCTGACGCAGGAACTTGCGCAAATATTCGTAGTCGGGCGCCATCATCGC
>DASXIG010000439.1:0-5735 GCA_036498105.1 Xanthobacteraceae bacterium
GCGAGCCGCAGGCGCGGATCCTTGAACTTGTCGCGCCGGGTATTGAAGGCAAACGCCTGCATGATCCCCCGACTACGCTGCGGAAACTCCTGCAGGATGACTCGCTTGTCCCGCACCGCCGGAAAATCGTAAGCCGTGGCCCAGTTCTTGGCGACGTTCTCGGTTCGCCAATCGACCTGATCGGCCTTGAACGCTTCTATCGCGACCGTGGCGTCGCGAAAATATTCAAATCGCAGCTCGTCGAAATTATCGCGCCCGATGGTGACGTTGAGATCCTTGCCCCAGTAGTCCTTCACGCGCTCATAGACCACGGTCCGCCCGGCCACGAACTCCTTGATGCGATAAGCGCCGTTGCCGAGGGGCGGCTCCAGCGTGGTTGCGCCGACATCGCGCTTCTTGCCTGCCTGGTCGGCGCCCTCCCACCAGTGCTTCGGCAATACATTGAGCTGACCCAGGATGAGTGGCATTTCGCGGTTGCCCGGAGCATCGAGAGTAAAGGTGACTTCCCGTTCGCTGGTCTGCTCGACTTTCGTGACGTGTCGATAATAGGCAGCGTGCCCGGGGCTGTACTTTTTGAACGCCTCCATGGAAAAGATCACGTCCTCGACGGTCACGGGCTTGCCGTCGTGATAACGCGCGCCGGCCCGTAAACGGAACGTGGCCGTTGCAAAGTCTGCCGGGTAGCTCACGGCTTCTGCGATCAGGCCGTAATCCGTCGACACTTCGTCGAGCGCCGAGACCAGCAAAGTGTCGGATATCACCGAGGCACCGGCCGCCAGCGAGCCCTTAAGCCCGGCGACCACTTCATTGAAATTATCGAAGGTGCCCAAGGCGATCATGCGAACGCTGCCGCCCTTCGGCGCATTCGGATTGACGTAGTCGAAGCGCCGGAAGTCAGCCGGATATTTCAGCTCGCCGAACAGCGAAATTCCGTGTCGCCAACCGCGTTCCAATTGGCCTTCCTGGGCGGCAGGGCTCGCAAGCGCCGGCAACCCAAAGCGGCCAATGAAGGGGACAAAAGCTGCAAGCGCGCCGGAACGGACGAGAAGCCGTCGGGTCAGATGCAAGGCAACCTCCGCGGTCTTGGAGCCGTGAAATCAGTCTACCCCAATGTAGGACGGCCGAGCATGCGCGCGATGGATGTGCGACAAAGCAAACCCATCACTTTTGGGATAGGAGCGCGTGGTATTATCCCGAGTGCTGTGACGCAGCGATGCCGAAGGGGTTTACTGTGGCTTCGGCGCCCCCGCGGCCTCCGCCGCTTTCGGCAGCGGAGCGGGATTGTCCGAGAGACTGTTGAGATACGCAATGATATCCGCCCGCTCGTTCGCGCGCGGCACGCCGGGAAAGGTCATATTGGTGCCGGGCACCATACCTTTCGGACTGGTAATGAACTGGTTGATGTCGTCTATGGTCCAATTACCGCCCTTGGATTTGAGCGCCGCGGAGTAGTTGAAGCCGGGTTGCGAAGCTTTCGGACGACCCACGACGCCCCACAGATTTGGACCGACCAGCGGCTTTCCGCCCTTGTCGAAGGTATGGCAAGCCGCGCATTTCTTGGCGGCATTCGCCCCGCGTGCGACATCGGCGCTCGCCAGAAGCTGCTCGATTGGGGGCTGCTTTTCCTGCTCCTGGGGTTGGCCTTCGCCGCCGGGCTTCTGCTCCGGCACCACAATCTCATAACCGGGTTTGGCCGGGTTCTGTGGCGCGAAAATCGCGCCGGCGGCAATATTGATGGACAGAAGGGCCAGGCAGGTGCCCAGGATGGCCCCAAGGACTTTATTCAGCTCAAACGAATCCACTGGCTGCGAGCTCCGTCGGGGAGAATGGGAGATTGCAGTGCACCGGCAATGCGGGCTCCGCGGACGCGGCGTGCACAAATAGCCGGTTTGCCCGATCCGTGGCAACCCGTATAACGGAGCAAGCCCACCATGCTCGGACTGGAAACTGGCCCTCCGAAGGCGGAGGAGGCAGATCGATGGCGGATATTCTCACCCTGATCCCGGCTCGGATGGCCTCAACCAGGCTTCCGGGCAAGCCGCTCGCCGATATTGCCGGCGAGGCCATGATCGTTCGCGTGATGCACCAGGCGCAAGCAGCCCGTCTTGGCCCGGTCGTCGTGGCTACCGATTCGGAGGCAATATTTACGTGCGTCGAGAAGGCGGGCGGCCGCGCCATCATGACGCGCGCCGACCATGCCTCCGGCTCCGACCGGATTTTCGAAGCGCTGCTTGCGGCAGATCCGGACGCCAGTAGCCCCATCGTGATCAATCTCCAGGGTGATCTGCCTACCATTCCGCCCGCTGACCTCGCACGCTCGGTCGAGTCGCTGACCGACAGCGCCGTGGACGTCGGCACGCTGGCAGCAGAGATCAGGCGACCGGAGGAGCGCACCGACCCGAACGTGGTGAAAGTGGTCGGCACCTCGGTTGCCGCGCGCAGGTTGCGCGCGCTCTATTTCACGCGCGCGACCGCGCCCTGGGGCGAGGGGCCCCTCTTTCATCACATCGGAGTCTATGCCTATCGCCGCCACGCACTCGAACGTTTCGTGCACTTGCCTCCGTCGCCCCTCGAGCGGCGCGAGAAGCTCGAACAGTTGCGGGCACTGGAAGCAGGAATGCGCATCGATGTCAGCATCGTGGACACCGTACCGCTTGGAGTGGACACCCTTGAGGATCTGGAGCGCGCACGCGAAATAATAGCGGGTTCGGGCGAGCTGAACGTGTTTGCCGAACATTGATTGACTTGACGCCCCACCGTACGTACCGGAACCGGCATGGCTGCTGCCAAGAAGATAGTCTTCCAAGGAGAACCCGGAGCAAACTCCCATCTCGCCGCACGCGAGGTGTTTCCGGACTACGAAGCAGTCCCCTGTCCCACTTTCGAGGACGCCTTTTCGGCAATAAGCTCGGGCGACGCCAAGCTCGGCATGATCCCGATCGAGAACTCTGTTGCAGGTCGGGTGGCCGATATCCACCATTTGATGCCGGATTCCGGTCTGCACATCGTAGCCGAGCATTTCATGCCTGTGCGGCATCAGCTGATGGCTCCAAAGGGGACCACGCTTGAGGACATCAAGACGGTCGAGAGCCACGTTCATGCGTTGGGCCAATGCCGCAGGGTGGTTCGCAAGCTCGGCATCAGGCCGATCGTGGCCGCCGATACTGCCGGATCCGCGCGCGAGGTTGCCGAAGCGGGCGACAAGACGCGGGCCGCAATCGCAACGAGGCTCGCCGCCGAGATCTACGGCCTTGATATCCTCGCGCAAGATATCGAGGACGAGGTCCACAACACCACGCGCTTCATTGTGCTCTCGCGCGAAGCCAAATGGGCGAGCAATGACGAAGGAAAGGTCGTAACCACGTTTCTGTTCCGTGTCCGCAACGTGCCGGCGGCGCTTTACAAGGCGCTCGGCGGCTTTGCCACGAACGGCGTCAATATGACCAAGCTCGAAAGCTACATGATCGAGGGGAACTTCTTCGCGACGCAATTCTACGCCGACGTGGAAGGCCATCCCGAAGAGCGCAGGCTGGTGTTCGCATTCGAGGAGCTCGCCTTCTATTCGAAGCAGATGAAAATCCTGGGTGTCTATCCCGCGCATCCTTTCCGCGCGACTTTCGAGGAAACCGCGATCTCGTAGGGCGAGGCATGCCTCGGCCTAGTGTGGCGGTTCAGAATTCCGCATCATTCTTGCCGCGAGTCCGACTGCGGACTTCTGAACCAAAGCCACACTAGAATCAAAGGTTTGCTAGTGTCCTTTCGATTCCGAAATTCGCAAAAGAGCTTGCCGCACGATGAAACGAATTTCGGAATCGGGACGCTAGGAAGGTGCCGAGCTCAAATCGTCTGATTGTACTTGCCGACTTCGGGATGGGTGCGCAGCACCGCATCGAGCGATTTGAACATGTCGCGCATTCGCGCTTCTGATACCGGACTTTCCACGACCACAACCAGTTCCGGCTTGTTGGAGGATGCACGAATGAGCCCCCACGTACCGTCTTCAAGCGTCACGCGCACACCGTTCACCGTGACAAGATCGCGGATCGGCTCGCCGGCTATCTTCTCGCCGGCTTTCCTCGCGCGGTCGAAATGTTCCACCACTTCGTCCACGACCCGGTATTTCACCTCATCGGCGCAGTGCGGGGACATGGTGGGAGAAGACCAGGTCTTCGGCAGAGCATTCTTGAGATCGGCCATGCTCTTTTCGGGATTGCGATCGAGCATGTCGCAGACAGCAAGCGCGAAACGCAGCCCGTCATCATAGCCGCGCCCGAGCGGTCCATTGAAGAAGAAATGCCCGGATTTCTCGAAGCCGGCCAGCGCGCCCAGCTCGTTGACGCGCCGTTTGATGTAGGAATGTCCCGTTTTCCAGTACTCGGTCTTGGCGCCATTCGCCCGCAGCACCGGATCGGTCATGAACAGACCGGTGGACTTTACGTCGGCGACGAACAGCGCATTCTTATGTTGCGCGGAAATATCGCGGGCTAGCATCACCCCGACCTTGTCGGCAAAAATCTCTTCCCCTTCATTGTCCACCACCCCGCAACGATCCCCATCGCCGTCGAAGCCGAGCGCAACATCCGCCTTCACCCGCAGCACCTCGTCACGCATGGCGTGCAGCATCTTCATATCCTCGGTGTTGGGATTGTATTTCGGAAAGGTGTGGTCGAGCTCGCAGTCGAGGCAGAAAACCTCGCAGCCCACACGCTCAAGCAGTTGCGGCGCGAATGCGCCGGCCGTCCCGTTGCCGCATGCGCAGACGACCTTGAGCTTTCGCATGAGCTTGGGCCGGCGCGCGAGATCGGCGACGTAGCGGGTGGGAAAATTCTCTACGAAATCATAGGCGCCGCCGCCGCGCAGGTCGAAGCGGGCATGGAGCACGATCTCCTTGAGCCGGCCCATCTCATCGGGCCCGAAGGTAAGCGGGCGATCGGCGCCCATCTTCACTCCGGTCCATCCATTATCGTTGTGCGAGGCGGTCACCATTGCAACGCAGGGAACATCGAGGTCGAACTGGGCGAAATACGCCATCGGCGTGAGGGCAAGGCCGATATCGTGAACTTTGCATCCGGCACCCATGAGACCGCTGATGAGCGCCGACTTCACCGCCGCGGAATAACTGCGGAAGTCGTGACCGGTGACAATCTCGGGCGTCACACCCAATTCGTGGATCAGCGTGCCGAGTCCCAGCCCGAGGGCCTGGATGCCCATCAGATTGATCTCGGCTCCCAGCAGCCAGCGCGCGTCGTATTCGCGAAACCCGGTTGGCTTGACCAGCGGCTCGGATTCATAGGCGTAGCTGTTGGGAGTAAGCGCGGATTTCGGCTTGGGAAACATCGCAGGTCCTCGGACGCGTCCACACCGCACCGGCCATAGCGCAGCCGGCGCGCCGGGAAAAGCAAATCACCCGCGCGCGGGTTCCGCACCGAAACGCGATCAGCGCGTCTGATGGAAGAAAACTATTGCTCCAGGATGAGCTTGCCGCGTTCGTGCGTCCAACGCACGCGCGACAAGAACGACATGCCGAGCAGATTTACGCCCAAGGTCTCATCGGGATGAACGAGGGCTGGAACGTCGCGAACGACGATGTCGTCGATTTCGACGCGCAGGAGCTGAACAAGGGCGGCACGGGTGATGCCGTTGGCGGTAGATACCCTGACGCTGTAGTCGCGCGCAGTGGGGTGGATCCCGAGCCGCGCGGCGTCGCTGGCGCGCAACGCAATCTGGGATGCGCC
>DASXIG010000440.1:0-4529 GCA_036498105.1 Xanthobacteraceae bacterium
GCAGCGCCGACCAGGCGCTCTATGATGCGAAGCGGACCGGACGCAATCGTGTTGCTGTCGCCAGCACTCCCGCGGAAAGATTTTCTCTTGCCGCCGAATAGCCGCAGCTGCGCCGGATCACGAAAAAGAAACTGATCAAGCCGTTGCACGCTCAACTCGGTTGCGTGCAGTGCAGGCGTTGAAACAGGGCCGCAGGCGAGATTACGCGCAATTTACGCAAGCTCGGTCCCGTGCGGGGGATCAGGCTCCACGGATCGATGCGGTCGAATCGAAACGCCGGGATTGCAACCCCCCAAGTCATGCTGATACGCAGATGCTCCAGAGGTCGATGGAAAACGCAGCCCGATGTCGCTCGCCCGGTTGTTCGATGACGAGCCGAGTGAAAAGAGCAGCAAAGCTCTCGCCATCTGTGCGGTGCTCGTCCTGGCCAATGCGCTTGCCTGGACGTGGGCCTGGGCAGAGCTGGCAAATCGGCCGGCGCTTCTGGCAACTGCATTCCTGGCCTACACGTTCGGCTTGCGCCACGCAGTCGATGCCGATCATATCGCGGCCATCGACAATGTGGTCCGCAAGCTGATGCAAGAGGGCAAGCGGCCGCTCACGGCAGGTTTCTTTTTTTCGCTCGGTCATTCCACCGTCGTGGTGCTCGCAACCCTCGGTATTGCGGCGGCCGCGGCTGCGCTGCAGAGCAGGTTCGATGCATTCAAAGCATTCGGCGGCGTCATAGGCAGCAGCGTGTCGGTGTTTTTCCTTATGACCATTGCAGTCGTGAACATCGTGATCCTGATCGGCGTGTGGCGGAGCTTTCAGCGCGTACGGCGCGGTGGTCGATTAGAGCTCGATCACCTGGACCGGCTGCTCGCCGGACGCGGGTTCCTTGCACGATTGTTCAAGGGCCTATTCCGGATCATTTCGAAAAGCTGGCACATGTACCCGTTAGGGCTCCTGTTTGCGCTCGGCTTCGATACGGCAACCGAGATCGGGCTGCTCGGCCTCTCGGCCACGCAAGCGGCCCAGGGCATGTCGGTGTGGTCGCTCCTCATCTTCCCCGCTCTGTTCACGGCCGGAATGGTGCTCATCGACACCTTGGATGGTCTGTTCATGGTCGGTGCCTACGGCTGGGCGTTCGCCAGCCCCATACGCAAGCTCTGGTATAACCTGACGATCACCGCGATGTCAGTGCTCATCGCGCTTCTCATCGGGGGCATCGAAGCCCTGGGGCTCCTGGTCCCAAAATTCGGAATGGAAAGCCGCTTCTGGACAGTGATCCGCGATTTGAACGAATCGCTCGGCACGTTCGGCTTGCTCGTGATCGCGGCATTCGCGGTCTGTTGGGTCGCCTCAGCCCTGATCTACAGCTGGAAAGGCTACGATGAATCGGAGGCAGCGTTGCCATGAGCCAATATCATTACCTGCCGCTGGCGCCTCCGTTCTTCTTCATCCTTGTCGGGCTTTTCGTCATCCTGCTGGTGCTGATCCAGCTGGGAGTGCTGCGCTACGCCTATATGCGGCTGGGCGTAAGCCCCCGCGGCGCTCTCGTCTTGCTCTTCGGCTCCCTGATCGGCAGCTATTTCAACATTCCGCTGGTGGATTTGCCGGAGCAGCAGGTCGTCTCCGGACAGGAGGTCGATTTCTTTGGAATGCGCTACGCCGTGCCGGTGGTCGAGAATTGGCCCGGCACGCTGATCGCAGTGAATGTCGGCGGCGCCGTGATTCCGACCCTCATGTCCATTTATCTGCTGGTGAAAAATGCGCTCTGGGTGCAAGGCGCCTTGGCCACCCTCGTCGTGGCGCTGGTGTGCTACTGGCTCTCACAGCCGGTTCCAGGGGTTGGGATCGCCGAGCCCGTATTCGTGCCCGCGGTGACCACGGCGATTGCTGCGATCGTGCTTTCGCGCGAAAGCGCGGCCCCGCTCGCCTACATCAGCGGGAGCCTTGGCACGCTCATTGGCGCCGACCTGCTCAATCTGGGGAATATCCGCGGCCTCGGCGCCCCCGTGGCATCCATCGGCGGCGCGGGAACATTCGACGGGATATTCCTGATCGGCATCGTCGCCGTGCTGATTGCGAGCCTCTCCCCATGGCAACGGCCGCGTGAAGCCTGACAGGCATGCGGACTATCACGGCCTGATTGCGGTGAGCGGCTTCAGTGCGTTTATGAGGCCCGCGCCAAAATCGGCTTGCGACACGAATCGCCTGAGCCAAGATGGTCGCGCTCTACCAATCTGACCCGAATTGCCGGAGCGCCCGGCATTCCAAGGCACATCGCAACGCGGGTTACGCGCTCACCCTGGTCTTGGCGGCAGCGTTCGGCCTCACCGTGCTGGTATTCTATCCGGGCTACGTCACGATCGATGCCCGTTATGTCTACGCTGAAGCACGCGCTTGGCATTTCGGCGACTGGCAATCGCCGGCCATGGGTGCGCTCTGGCGGATCATCGATCCGCTCGCGCCCGGCTCCCTCAGCATGTTCCTGCTCATCATCTCGCTGTATTGGCTGGGCTTCGGCATGCTTGCGTTCATCGCGTTGCGCAGATCGATTTGGCTTGGCCTGCTCACCCCATTCGTTGCCCTCGCCCCGCCCGCGTTCTTCTTCGCAGGAATGATCTGGCGTGACGTCCTGTTTGGAGCAGTATGGCTCGTTGCGGCCGTGCTTGCCTTCGCCGCGGCCGGGTGCAGCTCGCGCCTGCGTCTCGCGCTGCAAGCACTGTCCCTCGGTCTGATTGCCTACGGAGTGCTGCTGCGGCCCAACGCGGTGATCGCCGCGCCTCTTTTGGCAGCATATGCCGCTTGGCCGTCACGCTTTACGCTTGCGCGCGCGGCGATGGTCTACCTGCCCGCGGCCGTTGTTTTCGCCGCGCTCGTTCCCCTGGTCTACTACGGCGTGCTCGGGGCTGAGCGGCAGAACCCGCTGCACTCCATTATGGTGTTCGATCTCGGCGGCATTACGCATTTCAGCGCGGACAATCAGTTTCCGGTCCAATGGAGCGCGGACGAGACCGCACTGCTGACGAGCAAATGCTACGACCCCGCGTGGTGGGACACCTTCTGGCGTCTGCCGCCCTGCCCGTTCGTGATGCAGCGGCTCGAACGGCGCGATGACGTCATCTTTGGTACGTCCCGGCTCGCCTTCGCCTGGGTGCACGCCCTCGCCGCGCATCCGCTTGCCTATCTGGCGCACCGCGCCACGTTCATGTGGCAGTTCCTCGCACGCTCGAATCTCGTCCTGCCGGTGTGGGAGTGGTCGGATCCGGACTCGCCCTATGCTCATAGCCCCTATTTCCGGCCGCTGCTGAAACTGCATGACGCGCTGCGGCCGACGCTCATGTTCCGCCCTGGGCTCTGGTTGATCGCCTGCATCGCTCTCGGCGCGCTCACCTGGCCTTTCAGAGCAACGCCATCCGGAGCTTTCGTCGTCGGCGTAACGTCATGCGCCGCCGTCTACGTCATGAGCTTTTTTGTGCTCGGCGTTGCCGCCGATTTCCGCTACGCCTACTGGTGCGTGCTGGCGACCCTGGCCGCGGCTCCGGCCGCTGTCCTTGCGCGCTACCAGGGCCGTGCTGATTTTCCAGCAATCGCGCAAGAACGCTGCCAGCCTGCGCGATGATGGCTTCGACGATCGCCAGACCGAGCTCCGCGGAAGCCCGTGCCGGCTCCCCGATAACCCCGTGCTCCGCCAGGCGTGGATCGTCGGTCCGCCATGGAAAGCTGACCCCGCGGTCAAAGACCATGTTTGCGATCGCCGTGCGATCGGAGGCCTTGCCGGCGGACGCGATCATCTCACGACGCACGAGCTGCGGTGCGATGGCAAGCATCACGGAGGTCTCGGCCTCCCCGCCGTGGACATCCGTCGTCCCGCTCGACCATGTTGCCTTCGCGAGGTCGAAGGGATGGACGACGCAGGTGTTGAGGTGGAGCTCCGAATAGAGCTCGTGCATGAGATTCTCCAGGACTCCGCGATTGCCGCCATGTCCATTGACGATCAGCATATTGCGGGCCGGGAGCGAACGGACGAGCTCGCGCGCAAGCTCCTTCAGAAGCGCGACAAAGTTTCCAATGCTGAGAGAAAGCGTACCGGGCGCCCAATCGTGCTCGCGCGAAAGTCCGATGAAAACGGTCGGCAGCAGCCAAAGGTCGAACTCATCACCGCAACGAGCAATGATGCGCCGTGCAAGCTCCTCCGCGATGATGGCGTCGGTGTTGAGCGGCAGATGCAGCCCATGCTGCTCCATTGCACCGATCGGAAGACACAGGACCGAAGCTTGCCGCAGCAGTTGCGGTACTTCCGCAGACGTGAGCTCCCCGACCGATCGGCTCGCGCTTGCTGCTGAACCCATGCTGGCGGTCAGGTGCTGCGCGAGGTCTCGCCGGATTCCGTGATGCTTTCCAGCAAGTGATCGAGCTGATGGCCCGCGCGCGCCGCCTTGGCGGCAAGGTAGCGGCGGTTGTCCGCGTTGATGGGCCCCTGCAGCGGGACGCGTGCGGACACATCGATGCCGGCCCTGGACAAGCCCTCGAGCTTCGCGGGG
>DASXIG010000441.1:0-1843 GCA_036498105.1 Xanthobacteraceae bacterium
CACCGCAAGTTCATCCCGACCAACGTCTATCCGGCCAAGGACGGCTTCGTTTATCTCGCCATCGGCAGCGACGTGCAGTGGCGGCGCCTGACCGCCGTGCCGAAATTTGCCTGCGTCGGCAACCGCGTGCGCGCGACCAACGAAGGCCGCCATCAGGAGCGGCCGTCGATCTATCGCGATATCACTGCGGTGACGAGCCGCCACACCGTCGAAGAATTGCTCGCGGATCTGTGCTCTGCCACCGTTCCGGCGACGCGCATTTTCAACATTCCGCAGGTGCGCGAGCTGCCGCAGCTGGCAGGAAAGCTCACGCGGACTGTCATGCCGAACGGCAAGGTGGTTCGCATGCAGCCGATGGCGGTTGACGTCGAAGGGGCCGCCTGCAAGCTTTCTTTTCCGCCGAGCTACGGCGGGGATACCAGGCGTGTGCTGGCGCAGGCCGGTTACTCGGATTCCGAGCTCGAGGCGCTCGCCGCGGACGGGATCGTGGCCTGTAAATCGTAAACGTTCTCCCCATTTTCCGCAGGGGCGAGGCATTGCCTCGCCCCATTTCGATCCACGTTGCCGCCGATTGGCGACGCAGCGCGTCGCCCCTACGAAGGTCTGCTTCTTCAACGTCTTGAGCACCGCCGCGAGATGCTCCATGCTCACGCAAGAACCCATACCAAGAATTCGTCGAGGGAAGCACAATGACTCGCAATCTGTTACTGGGGCTCGCGCTGGCCATCGCGCATCTGAGCGGCGCGGCAGCCCAGGAGATCACGTTCGGGCTCACCATGGGTGCCACGGGCCCTGGGGCTTCGCTCGGCATCCATTACAAGAATGCCTTCCAGCTGATGCCGAAGGCGATCGCAGGCCATCCCGTGAAGGTCATCATGTACGAGGACAAGACCGACGCCACGGAAGCGGCAAAGAATGCGCGCAAGCTCATCACCGAGGATCACGTGGACGCCGTGATGGGTTCGGTGTCGGTGCCGTCCACCACCCAGATCGCGCAGATCGCAAACGAGCTGAAGGTTCCCTTGCTGGCGCTTTCACCGGTCGCGCTCGGGCCGGACAAGCTGGAATGGGTCTTCGTCGTGCCGCAGGCGACGCCGCTCATGATGAGCGCCGTGGCCGAGCACATGAAGGCGCACGGCATCAAGACCGCCGGCTATATCGGGTATTCCGATTCATGGGGCGATATCGTCCTGAAAGCGACCCAGCAGGAAGCGGAGCCCGCCGGAATCAAGATCGTGACCGACGAGCGCTATGGGCGTGCGGATACCAGCGTGACCGGTCAGGTGCTCAAGGCGCTCGCCGCCAATCCCGACGCAATCGTCGTTGGTGGCTCGGGCACCGGCGGCGCGCTGCCCCACGTGGGGTTTGTCGAGCGCGGTTATAAGAAACAGATCTATCACAACCACGGAACGGTGAACCGCGAGTTCATCAAGGTCGGCGGCAAGGCAGTCGAGGGCGCCATTGCGCCCACGGGACCGCTCATCGTTCCCGAGGATCTGCCGGACAATAACCCGATCAAGCCGGTCGCGCTGGATTTCACCAGGCGTTACGAGCAGACATTCGGGGAAGGCAGCCGCAACGCCTTCGGCGGCTACAGCTATGACGGCTTTCTCCTGCTCAATGCCGCCGTTCCCATCGCGCTGCAAAAGGCGAAACCGGGCACGCCCGAGTTCCGCCAGGCGCTGCGCGACGCTCTGGAAAACGTCCATGACGTGGTCGGAACGCACGGCATCTATACCATGAGCGCGAAGGATCATAACGGGCTCGACAAGCGCGCCCGCGTTCTCGTGCATGTCGACAACGGCGTGTGGCGGCTGATTAAATAAGAGATGACTCCGGAGAT
>DASXIG010000442.1:0-4744 GCA_036498105.1 Xanthobacteraceae bacterium
AAGACGGCGCCTGCGCCTTTCGGCACATATCTGCTGGCGAGCTTGCAATAGCGGTCGTTGCGCAATCCGGGATAGCTCACCCACGCCACTTCGTCGCGCTCGACCAGCCATTGCGCGACCGCCAAGGCATTGTCGCAATGGCGCTGCATGCGCAGGGGCAGCGTCTCGATTCCGGTGAGAATGAGAAAGGCGTTGAACGGAGACAGCGCCGGTCCGATGTCGCGCAAGGCAAGCACGCGGCAGGCGATGGCGAAGGCGAAATTGCCAAACGTCTCGTGCAGCACGATGCCGTGATATTCGGGCCGGGGCTCGCACAGCATAGGGTAGCGCTTTTCCCGCGACCAGTTGAAGGTGCCGCCGTCCACGATCAGGCCGCCGATGGAGTTGCCATGCCCGCCGAGAAATTTGGTGAGCGAGTGCACGACGATATCGGCGCCGTGCTCGATCGGCTTGCACAGGTAAGGCGTTGCCAGGGTGTTGTCGACAATCAGCGGCACACCCGCGCTCTTTGCTACTTTCGCAACCGCCTCGATGTCGGTGATAACTCCGCCGGGATTGGCGATCGACTCGATGAAGATGGCCTTGGTCTTCGCGCTGACCCCCCGTTCGAACGTGCCGATGTCGTCGGGCTCCGCCCAGACCACGTTCCAGCCGAAGTTCTTGAAGGCGTGATTGAACTGATTGATCGACCCGCCATAGAGCTTCTTTGACGCCACGAACTCGTCGCCTGGCTGCATCAGGCAGTGCATCACGATCACCTGCGCCGCATGCCCGGACGCGACCGCGAGGCCGGCCGTGCCGCCTTCGAGCGCCGCGACGCGCTCCTCCAGCACGGCATTGGTCGGATTGCCGATGCGGGTATAGATGTTGCCGAACGTCTGCAGCCCGAACAGCGAAGCGGCATGGTCGACGTCTTCGAACACGAACGACGTGGTCTGATAGATCGGCGTTGCGCGGGCACCGGTGGTCGGATCGGGCTGCGCGCCAGCATGGATCGCGAGCGTGGCAAAGCCTGGGGTCCGGTCGGCCATGGCAAGTCCTTGGTTTGTCGCGGAGTGGGAGCCTACAGCGCGTTCCGGTGAGGTGTGATCAGCGCCGCGACATACTCGGTCTGGTGCACCGTTGCGCATCAACTTCACCGGAACGCGCAGTAGTCCGCCCAGCGGGTATTGTTGTATCGGAGCGTCTACCGCCGCCGTCAAGGCGGCTACTACTCGCTTTGCTCGACCTTTTGCGCCTGCATTGCGGGCTCGGTCGAGCCGCCCGCCACGGTCACACGATTCAACGCCATGCGCTGAATGCCGCGACCGAAGAGCTGCGGCTTTCGCGAAGTGAGGGTGCGGGTATTCACCCCCATCCAGGCAATCTCCGATGACAGCCGGCCGTACTCGATCTTGGGGCAGCGGTTCATCACCACCTTGAGGCCGTCCTTCTCCGCGAGCGCGGCGGCTTCATCGTTGCGGATGCCGAGCTGCATCCAGATCGCTTGCGGTTTTGGTGTGAGCGCAAGCGCCTCTTGCACAATGGCGCGCGCGTAGCGCGGGGCGCGGAAGATATCGACCATGTCCACGGGCTCGGGAATATCGCCCAGCGTCGCATAGACAGTTTGGCCGAGCAGCTCCTGTCCGGCGAGGCCCGGGTTTACCGGGATCATACGGTAGCCGCGCTCGAGCAGATACTTGAACGCGAAATAGCTCGGCCTGCTGGAATTGGCCGAAACGCCCACCATCGCGATGGTTTTCACCGTGTTGAGAATGCCGCGGATGTAGCTGTCGGAATACTGGTCGTGATCCATGATGCTTCAGCGATCGCCCCACTTCGGCAGGCGCTTTTCCAGGAATGCCGAAATGCCTTCCCCAGCATCCCGCGCCATCATGTTCTCTACCATCACCTCGCTCGCATAGGCATAGGCATCTGCGATATTCATGTCGATCTGCTTGTAGAAGGCCTGCTTGCCCAACTTCACCACGGCGGCGGATTTGGCGGCGATGCGGCGCGCGAGCTCTAACGCCTGCTCTCGCGCCGCGCCCGGCTCGACCACACGGTTGATGAGACCTATCCGAAAGGCGTCGTCGGCCGATATCATGTCGCCGGTAAGCAGCATCTCCATCGCATGCTTGCGTGCGACATTGCGTGCAAGAGCCACCATCGGCGTCGAGCAGAACAAGCCGATGTGAACGCCGGGAGTGCTGAACTTGGCCATCGAGGACGCGACCGCGAGGTCGCAGGCGGCGACCAGCTGACAGCCCGCCGCCGTTGCAGTGCCCTCGACTGCCGCTATCACGGGCTGCGGCAGCCGCACGATGGCAAGCATCATGGCGCTGCAACGCTGCATGATGTCTTGCGTATAGCCACGCCCGCCGTCAGCGTCGGCGCGGTGGGCGCTGAATTCCCTGAGATCATGCCCGGCCGAGAAGACCGAACCCTCGGCCGTGATGATGACACAGCGCACACCTGTTTGCCCGGAAATCTCGGCCAGCGCCTCAGATATCGCGGCCAGCATCTCTTCCGAGAGCGTGTTGCTGCCCCGCGCTCGGTTCAGCGTCAGGACGGCGATATCGCCGATGTCCTCCCACAGCAGCGGAGGGTTGCTTTGCGCGTTGCCGACTGAAGGAGAGGCAGGGGATAGCACGCTCATGGCCGAGTCCGGGGTTCCGGAGGGGAATAGCCTCTACTTAATAGCCCGATTTCTTAAGCGGCACCCCCGGAACTCGCTTCCGTCCCCCGATGTTGATCCCTCATGGTTGCCGCACCACAAAGAACGTCCAAGCGAAAGTCCGGCGCAGGTCGGAGCCAAAACCGCAACCGCGCAGTACAACGCCCAAGGTCGAGGCGCCCAGAACGGCGGTGGTCACGGCAGGTGACTGAGCACAGCGACGCGCTTACCCTCGACAAAGGCGTTTTCACCTTCAAGGACCCGAAACGCATCGCATCATCCTTGAGGCGTTCGGCTTTGCGGAGCCGGCGCCGCAAAGCCGATTCGTTCCGGTCCGCGCTTTCGATGCTCACCTTCTACATTAATCGGGCCGGGAGAAGTCTGCCGGCAGAACGCAAACGAACCTTGGTGCGCGCGAAGGACGAATTACGCCGGCAATTCGGCCGGGCTTGATCCAGTATTGAATTGATCTAAAGGGGGAGGGGGGCTGCATGCCGGCCGTGATGACGGTGAGCGAGCTTGAGCGCTTTCTCGCTGCCGAGTTTCCCCAGGTGTTCAACCCGCAGAGCGGCCTTTCGATCGAGGCGGTGTGGGAGCATGGCTGCCGGGTGCGCTCAGCATTCCGCGAGACGTTCATCCGCCCCGGGGGTACGATTTCGGGCCCGACCATGATGGCGCTTGCCGATTTTGCAATGTATGTCGCGATACTCGCTGCGATCGGACCGGTGCCGCTTGCGGTCACCATCAATCTCAATATCAATTTCCTGCGCAAGCCCCTGCAACGCGATCTCGTGGCCGAGGCGCGACTGCTCAAGCTCGGCAAACGGCTCGCGACCGGTGAGGTCGTCATCCACTGCGCCGGCCTGGACGAGCCGGTGGCGCACGCGATCTCGACTTATTCGATTCCACCACGCAGAAATGCGCCGCAGCAGGCTCCATAATCGCGCGCCGGTCGCGGCCGTACTGCGAAGCCGGCCCGCTCACCGTTTGGAGAATTGGAACGAGCGGCGCGCCTTCGCCTTGCCGTACTTCTTGCGCTCGACCACGCGCGCATCGCGGACGAGAAAACCGCCGCGTTTGAGCGCGCCGCGCAGATCCGGCTCATAGTTCAGCAGCGCTTTCGAGAGACCATGGCGGACCGCGCCCGCCTGGCCCGACAATCCGCCGCCCGAGACCGTGCAGGTCACATCGTATTGGCTGCCGCGGTTCGTGGCTACGAGCGGCTGCTGGATCAGCATGCGCAGAACCGGCCGTGCGAAATAGCTCTCGAACGGCCGCGTGTTGACCACGATCTTGCCCGCCCCTGGCCGCAGCCAAACCCGCGCCACCGCATCCTTGCGCTTGCCGGTAGCGTAGGCGCGGCCGTGATTGTCGAGCTTCTGCACATATCGCGGCGGCTCGGGAGCCGGCGCTGGTTTCAGTGCGGACAGTTGATCCAGCGATTGCATGGTTTCGGCCATGGTCACGCGCTCCTTTTGTTCTTGCGGTTGAGGGCGCCGATATCGAGCAGTTCGGGATTTTGCGCGCCGTGGGGATGGTCGGGCCCGGCATAGACCCGCAGGTTTCCGAGCTGCATACGACCAAGCGGGCCTCGCGGCAGCATGCGCTCGACCGCCTTCTCGACAATGCGCTGCGGAAATTTGCCCTCGAGAATAGAGCGCGCAGTGCGTTCCTTGATGCCCCCGATATAGCCGGTGTGATGGCGGTAAACCTTGTTCTCACGCTTCCTGCCGGTGAGCACGATCTTCTCGGCGTTGACAATGATGACGTTGTCGCCGTCGTCCATGTGCGGCGTGAAGGTTGGCTTGTGCTTGCCCCGCAGGCGCATGGCCACGATGGAGGCAAGCCGGCCGACGACGAGGCCGCTGGCGTCGATCATGACCCAGTTCTTCTGGATATCGGCGGGTTTGGCCGAATAGGTCTTCATGGCAGCCGCTTTCGTTCAACAGCAGGTCACAGGTTGCGGTCTCATATAGCAGGAAACTGGCCCGGTCAATGGCCCGAACGGAGAGTAGCCAAAGCATATCAAGGTGTTAGCTTAACGGTTCTATGATACCACTGAGTAATTGTTTTCGGCTTTTTTGTCGT
>DASXIG010000443.1:0-6655 GCA_036498105.1 Xanthobacteraceae bacterium
AAGCGCCAGATGATCACCGGTATAGACTGCCATGCGGGTGTCCGCTGTGACGGTGGCAGGGAGATGATCGTGTGTCGCAGGCAGGCATTCCAGCCGTTCGAGATAGGCTGCGAAATCGATGGATCGGGCAATCGAGGGGCCCGGGTCCGCCTTGGTGAAAACGACAAAGACCTCGTTTGCGAAGGACGGATGCATACCAGCAGTAGACTCGTCGATCCACCGCCGGCCGAGCTTTTCCAGCATGCCCTTGTGCAAAACAATGGCATCCGGCATCGGGCATGAATACCTTTGCTCGTAGGACACCGCGCCCGGCAGAACATATCTGAACGGACCGGGGGCGATCACGCGTTCCGGTCGACAACGCTGTTGGGCAACGAATTTGGCCGTGTCGATCCAGTATTTGTCCTCGACTACCGACACCAGGGGGCTCCGGCTCATCAGATATCGCGGAGGGACTTTGTGAATTCTTCGACTGCAAAGGCATATAGTTTTTGATCGAGCGCGATCAATGGCGCTATTGAGTGAGCGAGTGTATCGGTAAGCTCAATGGTTTTCACCATCCTGATATGCGGGTGGATACCGGCTATGTCCTCCAATGCCATTTCCCGCTTTATGGTGGCGGGGGTCGGCAAGCCGAGCTTGCTTGCGATCAAGCGCACCGACTGCTCAAAGGCTTCAAACAGTCCGAATGCCGTACACTCGCCTAGTCGTTCTTTCGCAAGATCCAGAGCCTTGCCCGGGTCATCCCGGACGCGCGTGGGCTGCTCGCCGATGGCTTGCGACCTTTCCCAGCGGCCAAACCCGATGGTCCCAGCGAACGCGTGAACCAGCCCGTTGTTGAACCAAGGACTCGCACGCACGGAAGAAAGATTGAAGAACTCGTTGGCGCTACATTCGTTGGCGAGCAAGATGAGGTCCAGGTTGCATGCCCGCGCGTAGCCCGGGTCATGTGCTCTGAGAAAGCGGTACATGGACAAAAGTCGGGCGGCAGGATCGCGCAAAAGGGTCACAATGCGCCTGGACCCGGCTGGGACGAGCATCATCGAGCTCCAGTCGAAATGTCCGGAGAACAAGCGGAACGCACGCACCTCGCCAATGGTCATATTCACAAGATGATTGTGCCGTTCGGGGCAAATCTGGCTTTCCCGGTAATTTGACGCAAGAAGGTTGTGTAAAGCCGTTCCTCCAGTCTTTGGAATGTGTAAAAAGAATGTAGATGGTGCCTTAGAGCCCATCAGCTCGTTTGCATCGTGGATTTCCGCTCTTTGCAAGGAGCGAAATTCTCCGGAGGAAAGGAATGCATGGTGCAGCGAGCATACATCGGGATATTCAAGGTAGGACTGGATCTCATTCTCGCTTTCAGGTTCTCGCAGCAGGAACAGGCGGCATGCCCAAACCACGCATTCCCGGTCAACCACCTGCTTGGCAACGGTCTCCACATTCTCTCGCCCCGGGCTCAACAGCTCCAGCCTTTCGAGGTAAGCTTCGAAGTGAGTTGACTTCGCAACCGAGCGGCGCGGGGCCGACCTCGAGAACACGACGAAAACTTCATTTGCGAAGGCAGGTTGCAGGCCTGCGGTAGCTTGCTCGATCCATTTCCGACCGAGCTTTTCAAGCATTCCCTTATGGAGCACGATCGCCTCGGGAGCAGGGTGCAAATGTCTCTGCTCGTATGCGACCGCGCCCGGCAGCAGAGATCTGAACTGGCCGGGTGCGATGACGCGATCGGCCGCACAGTCGCAGCTTGCCACGAAATTCGCAGTCTCTACCCAATAATTATCCGCGATGACCGACATGGAATGCACGCTCACCGGAAATGGCATCCAAAGCGGCGTAGCCGCAGGCGCCGCCGCCACCACGGATCTCCACCCCAACCTTGTCATATGCCGCGGCCAGACGGCTGCGATATTCCCTTTGACCAAATTTGGCCGCCTGTAGCGGGCCACGGCGAGAAAGCGCGGCGCGCAGGTCGGCATCATTGGCGATCTGGCGTATGCCGCGGACCATGTCCGCTATATCCAAGGGGTCAACCAGGACCGCCGCATCACCCGCCACTTCCGGAAGCGAGCTGGTGTTCGATGTCAGAACCGGTACGCCAAGCTGCATAGCCTCGAGTACGGGCAGTCCAAAGCCTTCGCAGATTGAGGGAAAAGCCAAAAACCGCGCACATTGCAGCAGCGCGACCACGTGCCGGCGCGGCAGATGGCCGAGCCGGCGAACCGGCCCATTCACGCTCCCCAGGTGAACCGGTCCATTCACGGTCTCCATGAGAGCAAGCTCTTGCTCGCACAGCCACCCGTTCGGTCCTGCCACAAGCAGCGGGATGTCGATCCCGGCAAGCAGATATGCCTCGATCAACCGCTTCAGATTCTTCTTCGGCTCTATGGCCCCCAAGAACAACGCGTACTCGCCCGATTTTGCATGATAGACCGATGAGACCAGCCGTTCCGCGTCTTCTTGGTCGATCTTCGGCAAGGGCATCACGGCCTGATAGGTGACGCTGATTCGTTCCTCGGGCACTGCGAGCAGCTTGACGATCTGCCGTTTGGATGCTTCCGAAACGGTTGTTATCAGATCGGCCTCCCGCGCTATGGTGGCCAGCAGGCGCGCCATGCGAGCTTTCCTATCGAGGACGAAATAGGGAAATTGGATAGGAATGAGATCGTGCACCGAATAGATGTTAGGAACGCCTTTAACCTTGATCGCCAGAGGAGCGGTCCAGTGAGCTGCCGACAAGGCACACCCACTGTCAAGCGAGACCAGCCGACCGCGCCTTGCGCATAGTTGATCCGCATGATCGAAGATACCGCTCGCGTTGAGGGCCAGATCGAAGGCTGGCAGCACCGTATCGAGTGCACGCAGATCGACCGGACCCAGCGGCACGCTGAATGCGCGCATCCGGCGTGATGTTCCCAGCACCGCCCGCAGAACCGACCCCGCCTTTCTGACCGCCTCAAGCCAGGCCGCAGAGGCGGGCTCGTGCCCGAAGACCTGCATTGCGATGCTGAAGTTTGGATCTTGCCTCGCGACGTTTGCCCGTTGGCCGAACAGCACGGCCACTTCGCACTCGGATTGCTTGAGAGCAGTCGCCAGCCCAAATGCATAAGAAGCGATCCCGGTGGCCGACGGCTTTAAAAAATGCGAACCGTCGATCAATATGGAAATCTGCTGCACAGGTTGACTTTCCCCACTGTCTGAGACTAGATCAATTCAAGTTGCCCGTCGATCTTCATTCACCCGGCGTTGTGCGCGCTTTGCGCAAAGAAGTCTGCGGAGGGGGGGTGCCAATCCATTCTGCGCGTATCCGGCCGTTTGGTTCTGAACGGCCATTGATGTTCGCATATTACGGGACACGCGGGGCCCTTCCGAAGCTTACCTTGGATCTCGCCCGGGAGGCGAGTGGACGCCGGGATAGCCCGTGCACGTTCTCCTTGGCCACTACCAACGAGCTTTATAGCGAATTCTCGTTCATGCAGGACGATTTATTCGCAGTAAATACGTTTGCACCCTCTCGGCGGTGGCAATCGATCTGCTGCATACAGCACGTGAAATCTCTGTGCGCCGGTCTGAGCGAGCGGGTCGCGAACGACAAGACACGGGCCATAGTGTCCCTGATGCCTCACGTGTGGTCGCCGTTTCTCGTGCCGACCATTCGGCGGGCCGGAATCAACCTTGTCACGCTCATTCATGACGCCGACCCTCATCCCGGTGATCGCTATCGGTGGGCGCACTGCTGGCTATTGCGGGAAGCGGCCACGGCCGATCAGGTGATCACCTTGAGCAGGGCGGTCAGTCACCGGCTGATAGCGCGGGGAATCCCGGAAGAAAAGATTTCCGTGCTGTTCCATCCCGACCTCGACTATGGTCGCTTCCGACGAAGCGAGAATTCGCACGAGCCACTGCGAGTGTTGTTTCTCGGGCGTATCCTTCCATACAAAGGATTGACTCTCTTCGTGGACGCTCTGGATTGGTTACGCGCGCACCGGGTGACGGTGAAGGCCGGTGTTTTCGGGCAAGGCAAAATCGCAGCCAGCCTGCGCATGAGGCTTTCCGCGCTTGACGCGGAAGTCGAAAATAGGTGGCTCAGTCACCAGGAATTTGCGGCCGTCTTGTCGCGCTACGATCTCGTGGTCGCGGCGCATACGGAGGCCAGTCAGTCTGGAGTGATTGCCGCCGCCTTCGGTGCCGGCCTGCCGGTCGTGACCACTCCGGTCGGGGGCCTGGTCGAGCAGGTGACCCATGGTGTGACGGGCATCGTCGCGGCTTCCGCCAGCGCTCGTGCGATTGCCGTGGCTATTCGAACGATAGTCGAAAATGGCGGCTTGTTGGAGCGGCTCCGGCACGGCGTTCGCGCCTCGCGCGCAGAGCGATCAATCGGCAGATTTTTCGAAGAGGTGTGCGACATTGCCCTGCGCAGACTATCGCCACGGCCAGCCGAAGCTCCTGTGTACTATTCGCCCGTGCTGGGCGGGGGCAAGGAAAGGGCAGGGCTGCAGACTTTTCTGCATCCCTGCCTCTAGTGCTCCGATTCCGGAATTGCTGAAGCGGGCATTGTTGGTCGCCGCGAGCTTGGCGGCCGCGTTTGGGCTCGCGGAGATATTGGTGCGTGCCGCCGCCGGGGTGAGCTTTGACGTCAAGTATCTCGCGACGGCGGGTGCTGCCAACATGCCCCGGCAATACAAATCGTTCGAAGACCTGCTGCACGACTTCCGGTCCGATCTTGTCCCTCACCGCAGCTGGTACAACTACTATGCCAATGCGCTCGGCTTTCTGGATCGCGAGTTTGTTGCCGCAAAGCCCAAGGACACTATGCGCATAATGGCTCTCGGCGACTCGTTTGCGTATGGCTCGATGGCCTATCCACAGAATGTGCTCCCCCTGACGGAAGCAAATCTGCGCGCCAGATGCGGCAAGCGGCGCATCGAATTGATGAACTTCGGCATACCTGCGACCGGGGTCTGGGAGTACCGGCTGGTGCACAGGTTCGCGGCGCCGATCTTTAAGCCGGAGACCGTTGTCGTTCATTTCTACATGGGCAACGACGGACCCGATCTGATCACCGGCGCGAGCGAGGTGCCCTCGATTGCAGGCGCGACGAGGACTTCCTTCGCGTGGAATTTCCTCGCCAACTCCTGGAAGCTGCTGCGGTCGGTGGATGCCGCAGCGCAGCCGGGCGGGACCTTCCCATCCTCCACCGGAGCTCAGGAGCCCCAGGGCGGCCGGCGCGTAAGCGATCAAGCCGATGTCGGCGATGGCCAGCTCTCGGCCTCTTTCACCCCGGAGGTGTTCAGCCAGATCAGCATTGCCCAGATCGGCCGCCTCTATGCGGGCAAGATGCTGGTCGAGGGGCGCGATCCCTGGAAGGAGACTCTCGATGTCCTCGATGCGCTTCGCGCTGAGGTGGTTTCAGCAGGAGAATGGAGACCGATAATCGTTCTCTTCCCGTCAGAGCTTCAGGTCGATCCTCAAGCTTTCGAAGCCACGAAGCGCGAGATCACGCAACGCTTTCCGCTCCTGGACCCTGCCGGGTTTGATCCCGGCTTGCCCAATCAGATGATCCTGGCCTATTGCCGCCGCGCAGGTATCGCGTGCCACGACACAACCCCGGCGCTGATCAAAGCTGCTGCCGAGGACCCCGCGCCTCTCTACAAGCCGCGCGATACGCATTGGAACGTACGCGGCAACCGCGTCGCCGCGCAGGACGAGGCCGCGTTCCTGGCGCAACAGCTGTGCCAAGGCGGCGGGGCATAGCTTGACGTGCCGAATGGATTCACATGACTTTACGACTCGGCGGACTGCAGCAGCGTCATGCTCAGGGTTGGAAGAACAACAGCCAGTCCTCGCCATAGCGGGCCGTCACCACGGTCTCGCGCGTCACAGCTTCGAGCTCGCCGTCAAAGTTGAGCGCACGAAAGCAGCGGTATTGCTCCGCGACGGAAGTGAGAAACGTGGAAGGATCCTGATAGCGCGCGGCATTGAACTCGAGCAGAATGCGCGGCTTCAGACGCGCGATTGTTTCGCGCATCCCCGCGATGACCGCAAGCTCCGCGCCCTCGGCATCTATTTTGACCAGATCGAGGCGCGCAAGGCCGCGGGTCAACTCATCGACGGTGGTCGTAGGCACGACAATCGAGCCCGGTTTCGGTTGCCCGATCACCGCGGCGTTTTTCGGCTCGTCCGGGCGAACGAGCATGTGCACCCGCGCGTCAGGCCGTTCCCACGCGGCCGCAGCAACGACGCGTGTGCGCCCCGCCAACCCATTCACCTCTACCGTGCGCCCGAGGAGCGCGGCTGTAGAGGGCACGGGCTCGATAGCGATCACATGTCCCGAGGGCCCCACGGCGTTGCCGAACAGCAGCGTGTAATACCCGAAATTGGCGCCGACATCGATTACGGTCATCCCCGGCGCGACCACCTGGGCAAAGAACAACGTGAGCCAGATTTCCCAGAACCCATCGAGCATGACATGGGAGGCAAATCCGACATCGCTGGTCGAAAGGAACATCTTCGCGTGGCCCAGGACGCGCGCCAGCGCGAGATGATCGCCGAGATAGACCGTCCGGCATCTCGCCCTGATTTCCTTCTCGGCCTCGGCCCTGGTCATCTTGGCTAGGGCCGGAACATCAAGGTCGCGTGCAAGTGACGCGTGGGGGTC
>DASXIG010000444.1:0-2793 GCA_036498105.1 Xanthobacteraceae bacterium
CAGCTCGCCCCGACAGATGCGAGGCAATATGTCCATCTTGATGCGCTCGGGGGCATACCGCAGGAGGATCGCGCCGCTTTGGCGATCGGCGACGAAATGCAGCCGCACCGGCGCGTTCGCGACCCTGAATTCCTCCGTAACCACATAACGCTCCAGAAAGCTCCGCTCGTGACCGCCATATTTTTTGGGCCACGTCATGCCGATCCAGCCGCGCACGCCAATGCGACGGCTCAGCTCGGGATGGTGCAGATCGCCGCCTCTGGGGTCGTTCGGATCGAACGTTCCTGCTGCCACCTCCTGCGCAATGAATGCGCGGACTTCCTGCCGCAGCTCATTGCATTCCGGCGGCAGTCGGATCTGGTCGAAGCGAAGATGGGCAGTGTCCGGCCCCATGGCGCGGCCTATCTCATCGCGAAGCCAGCAGAGGCCAGAAATCTTCCGCTCCGCCCGCGGCTATCCGGTTGCCGAGCGCCGCTGCCCAATAGCTCTCATTGCCGAAATCGTCGCGCCACGAGAGCAGTGGTAGCGTATAGCGGTGCAGAATGTGCTCGCGCGTGAAGCCGATGGCTCCATGGATCTGGTGCGCGATCGCGGCGGCCTGCTCGGCGGCCTCGGCGGAACGGATCTTCGCGGAGGCAACTTCGAGGAAAACCGCGTCATCGAAAGTTCGCGCACGCGCGATGGTATCGGCCGCCGAGCCGGCGGCGGTCATGCCAGCCGCGACCTCCCCGGCAAGGCGGGCAAGGTTGTGCTGCACGGCCTGGAATCGGCCGATCGGCCGCTCGAAGGCAATCCGCTCGTTCGCGTAAGCCAGCGTGAGGCTGAGAACCGATTGAAGCGCACCGGCGCTCTGGACGCTGCGGATCGCGGCTCCCATGAGCATCGCTGCGGTCTGGTCGAAATCCGCTGCGGCTGCGGCGATACGGGACGGCTTGACACGGTCGAAGGTCATTGTGCTTCGAGTCTCGCCTGCGATGCTGATGCCGTCTCGGATGCGGCACGTGCCCGGCTCTACAAGGGCGATCGACGTGCCGGCATCGTTTTGCGCGCAGACCGCGAGATGGCGGGCTTCCCGGCAGCCCGCAATCCCGCGCGCGCTTCCGCTCAGTGTTCCGTCGGGATTGAGCCTTATGCAGTCGGCAGGATGCATCGGGACGACCGCCATCTCTCCCGGCGGCGACGAAATTCCGGCCCGCGAGAGAAGCCAGCCCGCAAGCAGCGTCTCGGGGATCGGAACGGGGGTTGCGTATCGCCCCGCGGCACTGATGATCTCGAAGCCGTCGGCAAGGCTCGCACCTGCTCCGCCGTGCTCCTCCGCCACCCAGGCCAGGGTCAGACCGGCTTGCGCGAGAGCCTGCCAGAGCGGAGCCTTCCACGCGTCATCCGTGCTGCTGTTGATCGCCTGAGGATCCGCGAGATCCGCAAAGATGCGCGCTGCTGTCTGACCAACGATATCGGCGCTCTCATTCACGATGATTGCCTCGGTCTGCCCAGGATCTGGGAGCATCCTCGCTGCACCTCAACGATACGGTCAAGAGTTCCGCTGGGCGCGCCAATTTCGCCCAAGCTCCCCTGTTGATCGCAGAACTCACAGAGTCTAGCGTCAATGCCGCCCCCTGCCGGACGACGGGCAGTGACGGGCGCCGCCAACCCTGCGCTGCGCTCCGAGCTGTTTTGCGGATAAGGCGGGCATAACGAACAATATCAGCATGCCGCCGACGCATGGGCGGACGGCAAGCGGGAGGGACAGATGCGTTTGAGGCGGGAACGGATGCGTTTGCGGCTGCTCACCGTCGTGACTGCTGCGTTAGCCGGAGCCGTCATTGCGGCGACACCGGCAGCGGCGCAAAAGCACGGCGGCACGCTCAAATACTATCATCGCGATAATCCGCCGACGACCTCCATCCACGAGGAGGCGACCATATCGACGGTCAATCCATTCATGGCGGTGTTCAATAATCTCGTGCTGTTCGATCAGGCCAAACCGCGCGAGAGCCTGGAGACGATCGTTCCCGATCTGGCCGAAAGCTGGACCTGGAGCGAGGACGGAAAGCAGCTCACTTTCAAGCTGCGTCAGGGTGTCAAATGGCACGACGGCAAGTCTTTTACGTCGAAGGACGTTGGCTGCACCTTCGACCTGCTGCTGGGCAAGGCCAAGGACGGGCTGCGCCTCAATCCGCGGCAGGTCTGGTATCACAACGTGGAGAACGTCAGGCTCGAAGGCGATTTCCAGATTGCGCTCGAGCTCAAGGAGCCGCAGCCCTCGCTGCTGGCCATGCTGGCCTCGGGCTATTCTCCGATTTACCCGTGCCACGTCTCGCCCCGGGAAATGCGGACGAAACCGATCGGGACCGGGCCGTTCCGGTTCGTTGAATTCAGGCGCAACGAGGTAATCCGGCTCGCACGCAATCCGGATTATTGGAAAAACGGGCGGCCCTATCTCGATGCCATCGAGGTTCGCATCATTCCGAGCCGCTCGACGCGTATCCTGGCCTTCGTTGCCGGCGAATTCGACATGACCTACGACATTGACGTGACAATCCCGCTGTTGAAGGACGTGCAGTCGCAAGCTCCGACTGCAGTGTGCCAGCTGCGCCCTACGGGGATCTACAGCAATATCCTGGTGAACCGAGATGCTGCTCCCTTCAACGACCAGAAGCTGCGGTACGCCATGGCGCTCGCCCTCGATCGCAAGAGCTTCGACGATATCCTCGGTCAGGGCAAGCTCGGGCTCAGCGGCGCCATGCAGCCCCTGCCCGAGGGATTCTGGGGCATGCCGCCCGACCTTCTCAA
>DASXIG010000445.1:0-1634 GCA_036498105.1 Xanthobacteraceae bacterium
GCGGAAGCGGGACTTTCCGTTAGCCGGTTGACCGGGACCTCCTCGAGGAGAGCATCGACCCCCGCTTCCTGATAGAACGTAAGAAGCGCCAGGATCTCATGGGTGTGACTGTCGCTCATGGCGGGAAGAATGCCTCGTCCATCGCTGCATTGGAAGCGCATCGTGCCGTTGAGAGCACTTGCCATCATGCTAGAAGTTCAGCCCCTGCTTGCCTGAAGATCGAGGTTCCCATGAACTCTGACGCCTTGCCTGCCCGCGAAAGCATGGAGTTTGACGCGGTGATCGTGGGAGCGGGACCCGCGGGGCTTGCGGCCGCGATCCGGCTCAAGCAGCTCCTGCCGGAGGCCGCGGTCGTCGTTGTCGAGAAGGGATCGGAAGTCGGTGCCCACATTCTTTCAGGTGCCGTGATCGACCCGATCGGTCTCGACCGGCTTCTCCCCAATTGGCGCGACGAGGATGCGCCCATCAAAACCCAGGTGAGCGAGGACCGCTTCTATTGGCTGTCGGCGACGCGCGCGGTCCGTCTGCCCGCCTTCATGATGCCGCCGCTCATGAGCAACCGCGGCAGCTACGTGGTGTCGCTCGGCAACGTTTGCCGCTGGCTGGCGACCCGCGCGGAAGCTCTCGGCGTGGAAATTTATCCGGGCTTTGCTGCCGCGGAGGTTCTGCTCGATCCGAACGGCGCCGTCGCCGGGATCGCAACGGGCGACATGGGTGTGGCGCGCGACGGCCATCCCAAGGACAGCTTCACGCGCGGGATGGAATTGCGCGCAAAGTATACGCTGCTGGCCGAAGGGGCGCGCGGCAATGTCAGCAAAATCGTCATGCAGCGGTTCGGGCTGCATGAAGGCCGCCAGCCGCAGAAATTCGGGCTCGGTCTCAAGGAGCTGTGGCAGGTCGCGCCGGCAAACCACCATGCCGGCCTGGTGCAGCACACGTTCGGCTGGCCGCTGGACGACAAGACGGGCGGAGGTTCCTTCCTCTATCACTACGACGAGAACCTCGTTTCCATCGGTTTCGTGGTGCACCTCAACTACGCCAATCCGTATCTTTCGCCCTTCGAGGAGTTCCAGCGTTTCAAGACCCACCCGCTGGTGCGCGGCACCCTGGAGGGCGGCAAGCGCCTGGCTTATGGAGCGCGCGCTCTCACCGAGGGCGGCTGGCAGTCGGTCCCGAGGCTCGTTTTTCCCGGCGGTGCCCTCCTGGGGTGCGCGGCGGGATTGATGAATGTCCCGCGCATAAAGGGCAGCCATAACGCCATGCTGTCGGGACTGCTCGCAGCCGAGCACGTGGCGGAAGCCCTGAAATCAGGGCGCGGCAACGATGAGCTCGCGGGCTACGACTCGGACTGGCGATCCTCCGCCATCGGCAGGGATCTCTGGAAGGTGCGCAATGCCAAGCCGCTGTGGTCGCGGCTTGGGACGTTGCGCGGCGTTGCGCTCGCCGGCATCGATATGTGGACCAACTCCGCCGGCTTTTCCCTGTTCGGCACGCTGGACCACGGCAAGCCGGATTTTGCAACCCTCAAACCGGCCGACGAATGCGTGCCGATTGCCTACCCCAAGCCTGACGGCAGGCTCACGTTCGACCGGCTCTCCTCGGTGTTCCTGTCCAACACCAACCACGAGGAGGAC
>DASXIG010000446.1:0-2584 GCA_036498105.1 Xanthobacteraceae bacterium
ATCACGCAGAAGATTTCGCCTGCTGTCGTTTCCTCCGCGGTCTGAATGGCGCGGACGATGCGTTCCCGGTCGGCCGGTGAGATGAGCACGACGCTCACCAGCTTCCCGACGAGCCGCCGCCGCCGAACGAGCCGCCCCCACCGGAGAACCCGCCGCCGGAGCTGCCGCCGCCGAAGCCTCCGCCACCGGAGAAACCTCCGGAGGAGCCATTCCAGAACGGCCCGGGGCCGCCGATCCACGGGCTGTACCTGCCGCGCCGGCGCGTGGCTGGCGGCGACGCGGCGCCGATCATGAAAAGCACGACCAGGATCACGGCAAAGATCAGGACGAAGGTCAGGAGCGAACCCCAGGCCGGTGTCTCGTCCGGCCGCTGCGCCGCGCGCGACTTCCATTCCTCGGCATCGCCGGTCAGCACCGCGACGATGTCGTCGACCCCGCGGCCGATGCCGCCGGCGAAATCTTTCTGCTGGAAGCGCGGCACGATGGCATTGGCAATGATCAGGCGGGACACCGCATCGGTGAGCGTGCCCTCAAGCCCGTAGCCGACCTCGATGCGGACCTTGCGCTCGTTCGGTGCCACGATCAGCAGCACGCCGTTGTTCTTGCCCTTCTGACCGATCTGCCACGCGCGGCCCAGGGCTACTCCAAGCTCCTCGATGGATGTCCCCTGCAACGATGGCAGCGTTACCACCACCAGCTGATCGGTGGTCTTGGCTTCCAGATCGGCGAGTTTTTGGGTGAGCGCGGCACGGGTCGCGGAATCGAGCACACCGGCTTCGTCCACCACGCGCCCGCTGAGCGGGGGAAGAGTGAGCGCATGCGCGGAACTCACGAGCGCGGCAACGAACAGAACAAGGAAGGCAACAATCAGCGCGCCGCCGGGCCTGTTTCGGGCATCCGCCCCTTGCTCCCAGGCCCGCACGAGGGTGCGTGCCGGCGAGGTGCGATCAGCAGTGCGGCAAGCATGTGGTGGCAGGGCGGAGCATGTGGCCCCTGGGTCCCGGATCTTCGCTCGCTCGGCAAGCCGGGCTCGCTCGTCCGGGACACGGAGTATCTCGTGTCCCGGCGGAGTGCCGTGAGGGCGCCTTCGCAACGCAGACAAGTTTACGCAGTCTGCGCAAGCTTGACTGCGCCCCAAACGAGAGCCGGGACCCAGGGGGCACACGCTCGAACCGTGTGCTAAAACTTCACCTGGGGCGGCCGGGTCACGTCTTCCGCGACCGTGAACGTCTCCATGGGCTTGTCGGTGCGATAGATGGTGGAGGCCCAGATCACGCCGGGGAAGGTGCGCAGCTCGGTATTGTACTGACGCACCGCCTCGATGTAATCGCGGCGCGCCACGGCGATCCGGTTCTCCGTACCCTCGAGTTGCGACTGCAGCGCGAGGAAGTTCTGATTCGATTTGAGATCGGGATAGCGCTCCGACACCGCGAGCAGCCGCCCGAGCGCGCCGGTGAGCTGTGCCTGCGCCTCCTGAAATCGCTTGAACGCCTCGGGATTGGTAACCACATCCGGCGGTACCTGGAGCTGCACCTGGGTCGCGCGCGCCCGGGCATTGGTCACCTCCTCGAGCACTTGGCGCTCCTGCGCCGCATAGCCCTTTACCGTTTCAACCAGGTTGGGGATGAGGTCGGCGCGGCGCTGGTACTGATTGAGGACCTGTGACCACTTCGCCTTGGCATCTTCCTGGTAGGTTGGAATATTATTGATGCCGCATCCGGCGAGCAGAGTGCCGAGACCGAGGACGATAATGGCGATGCGGGCGAAGCGCACCGCGCTGGAAAGTGAATGCATGAGTTCCCTCCGAGAGCATGCGCGGCCTTGCAAGCCACATAAGCCGCGTCACGGCAAGTGGGCGTGGTCGTGATGGGCATGACGCGTGCGGGCGGCGGCAGAGCGCTGCTGGCCCTGTTTGTGTGGCTCGGCTCGCTTGGCGCGGCCGTCCCGCAGGCCATTCCCCTCGTGGAGACCGAGCCGACCGTGGCCGCGCCGGCGCCGGTGCTCGTGCCGGCGGTGGTCGCGCGCCACGGCATGGTGGTGGCGCAGGAAGCGCGCGCAGCGCGCATCGGCGCCGAAATCCTGGAGCAGGGCGGCAATGCCGTGGACGCCGCGGTCGCGACCGGGTTTGCGCTCGCGGTCACCTATCCACGCGCCGGCAATATCGGGGGCGGCGGCTACATGGTGATCCATCTCGCGGACGGCCGCGACACGACAATCGACTACCGCGAGACCGCGCCCGCCGCGACCACGCGCGAGACCTTTCTCGACCAGTGGGGCGAAGCCGACCCCGTCAAGTCGCGCCATTCGGCGCTCGCGGTCGGGGTCCCCGGCACCGTCGCAGGCCTTGCGCTCGCGCACGCAAAATACGGCTCCGGACGGTTCACCCTCGCCGACTTGCTGGCACCGGCGATCGCGCTGGCGCGCGCGGGCATACCGATCGAGGACGACGTCGCGGATTCGCTCCCACGCTCCGAACAGCGGCTCGCGCGCTGGCCCTCCTCTGCTCGGATATTCTTCGGTGCCGACGGGCGGCTGCTTGGCCGCGGCGATACGCTGGTGCAGGCCGACCTCGCCGAGACGCTCG
>DASXIG010000447.1:0-3011 GCA_036498105.1 Xanthobacteraceae bacterium
ATGTCAAACAACTTGGGCAGCGCGAGTCCGCGTTGTTACAACCCAGTTTGCGCCGGCCAGGCTTTGCGACGGGCTGCTATGGGTCAAACCCGGAAAGGCTCCGGGTGAGGATAAGTGGTCCGCTCTACCCCAACAACCGGACTCTTTTGAAGGTGATCGGCACTTCCGGGTAGGGCCAGAGCACAAAGTCGCTGCGCTCCAGCCCGCTGCGCGGGAGCAAGATCCGAGCGGCCCTTAACCAGCTGAGAGCACGCCGGTAGCGGATGGGGAGCCCCGTCCTGAGAATCGAGGGTGTCATGAACCTCACTCAGAACGGAGCTCCCCATGAGCGAGACCAACACCGTCAGTCTGCTGCGTCGGCGTATGCTCGAAGACATGGCTGCGCGCAAGCTCACCCCGCACACCCAGCGCGGCCATATCTCCAGCTGCAAGCGGTTTGCCGCCTGGCTCAAGCGCTCGCCCGACACGGCAACGCCCGACGAGGTGCGGCTTTTCCAACTGCACCTCATCGAGAGCGGCGCGAGCATCTGCAACCGCAATCGGATCATGACCGGAGTACGGTTCCTGTTCCGCGTCACGCTGCGGCGCCACGATCTGGCGGCCGAGGTGTGGCACATCAAGGAGCCGCAGAAGCTGCCACCGGTGCTGAGCCCCGAGGAGATCAAGCGCGTCCTGACGCTGGCGACCAGCCTGAAGGCGCAAGTGATGCTGACGCTCGCCTATGGTTGCGGGCTGCGGGCAAGCGAGGTGGTGCGGCTGCGGGCGGGCGACATCGACAGTGAGCAGATGATCATCCGCATCGTGCAGTCGAAGGGCCGCAAGGACCGGCACGTGATGCTGCCGACGGAGGTCCTCGACCTGTTGCGGCAATGGTGGAAGGTGCGGCCAAGCCGACACGACGCCGACGTCGCGCCGGAGCAACGCTGGCTGTTTCCCGGGCGCAAGGAGCGTCCGCATCTGCCGCTGACCACCCGGCAGTTCGGGAGGTTGTTCAAGGAGGCAGCGAAAGCGGCGGGGCTGCGCAAGACGCTGTCTCTGCATACGCTTCGCCACAGCTTCGCAACCCATCTGCTTGAGCGCGGCACGGACATTCGGCTGATCCAGGCGTTGCTCGGACACGACAAGCTTGAGACGACGGCCCGCTACACGCGCGTGGCCACCGGAATAATCGCCAAGATCGAGAGCCCGCTCGATGGCCTGAAAGCGCCGCGCCGCAGGCGCGCGAGACGCGCCGCCGAGGAACCGCCGGCGCCGTAGCCCCGCCGGCCAATGGTTCGACCGGCCCTGGAGGTCGCGGATATCTTCCGCGACCACGGCCCAGCTTGGCGTGAGGCCAACCGCGGGCATGTGAGCCTCGATCAGCTGAAGGTGATGAGTGCGATCGAGCGCTGCCGCACGGCGGCACTCGGCGGGCACGTGGGGCGCTGCGAGAATGAGGCCTGCGGCCATACGGCGATCTCCTACAACTCCTGCCGCAACCGGCATTGCCCGAAGTGTCAGGGTGCGGCATCGCGCCGGTGGCTGGCCGAGCGCGAAGCGGAACTCCTGCCGGTACCGTACTTCCACGTCGTCTACACGCTGCCGAGCGAGCTGCGCGATATCGCGTACCAGAACAAGCGCGTCGTCTACGACCTGCTGATGAAGGCCGCGGCCGAGACCACGCTCGCCATCGCGGCCGATCCCAAGCACCTCGGCGCGCGGATCGGCATCACGGCCGTGCTCCACACCTGGGGCTCGGCGCTCACCCATCATCCGCACGTGCACATGATCGTGCCGGGCGGAGGGCTCGCGCGCGATGGCGCGCGATGGGTCGCGGCGCGCTCGGACTTCCTCGTGCATGTCAACGTGCTGGCGCGCCTGTTCCGCGGCAGGATGCTGGCGATGCTCATGGACGCGCACCGTGCCGGCCAGCTGAAGTTCTTCAACACGCATGCCGGGCTTGCCGACAAGCGGACGTTCAAGCGCTTCATCGCCCCGCTCCGGCACATCAAGTGGGTGATCTACTGCAAGGCGCCGTTCGCGGGACCCAAGCAGGTGCTGCGCTATCTCTCCCGTTACACGCATCGTGTCGCCATCTCGAACCGCCGCCTCGTCGCAGCCGATGACGGCGGGATCGCGTTCCGCTGGAAGGACTACCGCGTCAACGGCTCCGCCCGCTGGAAGACCATGCGCCTGCACCCGCACGAGTTCATCAGGCGCTTCCTGGTACATGTGCTACCGAAGGGCTTCCACCGCATCCGCCACTACGGGCTCTTCGCCAGTTCCAATCGCGCTGAGAGCATCGCTACGGCCCGCGCGCTCCTTGCTGTCGCGGAGCCCGCCGTCGATCCGCAAAAGCCGCAGGATACTCCGCCGGATGCGGATGCGCCGCGGGTCCTGCCCTGTCCATGCCCGCGCTGTGGCGCCCGCATGATCGTCATCGAGGTGTTCGCGCGCGGCTGCGAGCCCAGCTGGCAGCCGACCCCGGGCAGGATGGACACCTCATGAGCGACACCTCCTGCGAATACTTCGCCTGGCTCCTTCCGATCTACTGGCTCCGCGCCGGCGGCGATCTCTCTCGGCCCGGTCACATCCATAAGTCAGCCGTTCGCACGTACACGCGCCCCGAAGCCGTATCAAAATGCCCAGAGCATCCTCCCAACCTCCCGTGCGTGCAGACAGGTACCTGCTGTCGAACCGGCGTCCCGCCCGCAATCGACCGCAACGCCAACATCAAATCCCCATAGCGCCCGCTGCCAGACAGCGCCCAACTCCCCGCGACTTCGTGCCTTGGCGCTTTTTGGTCGCCGGCCGCTTCAGCGCGTGGTCAGCCCCTCATCCCGGCGACCAAAAACCTGCACAGGAGCGGACGTCGGTAGCGTGGGGGGAGGGCGCGCACCTCGGCTCAGTAACGGCCGCACCGTTGCGGTTCGTATTGCGAGGTATATGAAGTAACTCAATCGAGCCTTCCCTACACACTTAGTGGAGTAACAGTCAGGTCGTCGAAAGCGGTCATAGAGTCAGCCTTCGTC
>DASXIG010000448.1:0-2445 GCA_036498105.1 Xanthobacteraceae bacterium
CTGTTCGGCCCGCAATTCACCGCCGGTTATCCTCTCATGTTCATTCTGGCGGCAGGGCTTTTGGCACGCGCGGCAGTCGGACCGATCGAGCGTCTGCTGAATATGCTCGGCCAGCAACGCGCGTGCGCGCTCATCTACGCGGGCGCGTTTGCGGTGAATATCGGGCTGAGCTTTGCGCTGATCCCGCAGTTCGGCATGACGGGCGCGGCGAGCGCCACGGCGTGCGCGCTCCTGACCGAATCCATCCTGTTGTTCGTCGTGACCAGAAGGCGGTTGGGATTCCACGTCTTCGTCTGGGGCCGGGCGGAGCGCTGAACGGTGCATGGCACGATCCACACAGCGTTCCGCGTCGAATGGCGCCCGATCAACGCGTTGGAATCCGATGCCGCAGAATGGCGGATGCTCGCTGGCCGCGCGGTCGAGGCCAACGTGTTCTACGAACCTTCGTTTGTGCTGCCGGCCGCGGGGGTATTTGGCTGCAATGTCGGCGCCGGTCTGGTCTGGTCTCGCACCGCGCCGGAGCGTTTGCTGGGAATGTTTCCCGCGCGGATCGAGCGCCGCAGATATGGCCTTGCTCTGCCGCTGCTGGTGGGCTGGACACATCCCTATGCCCCGCTCGGCACCCCGCTCGTCGATCCCGACTGCAGCGAGGCCGTGATCGCAGCGTGGGTCGATCATATCGAGCGCGACCCACGCCTTCCCAAGCTCATGCTGCTGCCCTACCTGCCCGCCCACGGGCCGCTGGCCAGCGCAATCAATGCGCTCATCGCCCGGCGCGGCGGCAGAAGCGCAATGTTTGCCCGGCACGCCCGGGCTTTGCTGGTGGCGGGATCCACGCGCGAGAACTACCTCGAGCAGTCCGTGGATCGAAAGAAGCGCAAGGACCTCCGCCGGCAACGCAACCGGCTTGCCGAGAGCGGCAGCTTGAGCACCGATGTGGCGAGCACCCCAGGGGCCGTGGCAGCCGCTATGAGCGAATTCTTCTCTCTCGAAGCGCGCGGCTGGAAGGGCCTCGCCGGGACCGCCGCCCGATGCGACGGGGAGATCGCCGGCATTGTTGGAGGAGCCGTCATCGCGCTGGCCGGAGAGGGCAAGGCGCGCGTCGTGCGGTTGTGCATGGGCGGACAAGCCGTCGCCGCCCTGGTCATCCTGCGCAGCGGGACAAGCGCATGGTGCTGGAAGATTGCCTATGACGAGGACTATGCGCGTTTCTCGCCGGGGGTGCAGATCGTCCTCGATGCGACGCGAATGCTGCTTGGAGATGCCGGCCTCGAGCGCACGGATTCTTGCGCCACCCCCGATCATCCCATGATCGATCATATTTGGCGTGAACGGCTTCCCCTGTGCGATCACCTCATATCTTTCGGGCGGGGATCGGCCCTGAAATTTGAGCTGGCGTGCCGGCTGAAGGGAGCACGGCGTGCCGGGTTTCAGATCGCGAAGGCGGCAAGGGACTTGCTCCGCCCGCGATGAGCTTCTCCTGACTTTCTCCTGCTTATTTTCTTTGGAGCCCCGAGATGGAACCGCTGCCGAGAGGTGCAAACTTTGTTCGCGCCAAGACCCTGTGGGAAATCGGGCTGCATGTTGCCGGCAACCCTGCCACGCCCTACGGCGGCAATCGCGACATGATCATCACTGTCGGCAGCGGCTCCGGCCCGCGGTTCCGGCCATGGCTGCGATTGGCCACAGGCTCGGCGATCCTCGCCGAAGAAGTTGCGAGCGGCGGTCTTGAAGCGGCTTTCGTCAATCCCTCCGCACTGCTCACCCAAGCCTATCGCGGGGTAGGGCTCTTCAGCACGGCTCTTCCTGTTCGGATTCTCGCGGTGTATCCGAGCTGGGACCGGTTCGTGTTCATGGTCCACCCGAAAACGGGAATCCGCTCGCTCGCGGACATCAAACAAAAGAAATATCCGCTCCGCGTTTCGGTTCGTGAGGATCCGACCCATTCAACCCTGGTCTTGATCGATCAGGCGCTCTCACTGCACGGGTTTGCCCTCAAGGACGTCGAGAGCTGGGGCGGGAGCCTTGTCGTGTGCGGCTCGCCGTTCGATGTTCGCCGCATGGAGCCGCTGCGGCGTGGCGAGATCGACGCGGTCTTCGATGAAGGGATCAAGACCTGGCTGGACGCGGCTTTGTCCTGCGGCCTGATGCCGATTGAGCTCGATACGGCGGAGTTCGACCACCTGCAACGGCTTGGATGGCGTCGGGTATCGCTTCCAAAAGCCCGCTTTCCCGGGTTGGCCCGCGACACGGATGCGCTCGATTTCAGCGGCTGGCCAATTTACGCCGCGGCCTCCCTCCCAAAGCAGGTTGCTTATGACATCTGCGGCGCCTTGGCTGCGCGCACGACCGAGGTGCCTTGGGAGGCGGGCACGCAAGGAAACGAGCAAATGGGCCGCGAAACCGAGGCCACGCCCATGGACGTTCCCCTCCATCCCGGCGCCC
>DASXIG010000449.1:0-2930 GCA_036498105.1 Xanthobacteraceae bacterium
CCGACGAGATCCTTTATTTCTTGGGGAATATCAGGAAAATATTTGAGCTTCGAGATCTCCTCGATGACCGGGAGCATCTTCTCGATGGCGTTGGTAGCCAAATATTTGTGGCAGGTGTGAGCGGAACGGCCGATGGTCGAGATGTCGAAATAGTAGCGGCCGCGATGCGCGATATAGATCTGCATGCCGGTGAGCTCCGCGAGCACGCAATGATCGAACTTATGCTTGCGGAACAAATCGATGCTGCCGGTCTGCTGGCCCATGTGGTCGGCGACCGCGGCAAAGATAAGCTTGCCTGTGAAATCCTTCCCGCTCTCCAGAAGCGTCATGATGCCGCCGATCAGAGCGCCGAGGCCGGCCTTCATGTCCATGACGCCATGGCCGTACAGCCGGCCGTTTTCGATCGCGCCGTCAAACGGATCGCGCTGCCAGCCTTCGCATACCGGCTTGGTGTCGAGGTGTCCGGTGAACAGGAGGCGAGGACCGGGCCGCCCGCCGTCCACTTCCCATAAGGTGTTCAGCCGTCCCTCGTAGGTCTTTTCGCACCAGACCTTTCCCACGCCGAGCGCGGTGAGCCTCGCCTCGAGCTGCCGCGCGAGCGCGTCTTCCTTGCCGTTCGTGCTGTCGATGCGCACCATCTCCTGGGTGAAGTCGATCGCAGTCTTTGCTGCCACCGACGACGTGAGCTTCTCTAGGACCGGAGCATTCATTGTGTTCTCCACATGATCGTCACAGTGCGCCCGTCACGAGGCGGCCGCCGACAAACACCGCGCGACGGCTCGCGCCCGTGGCAACAAGATCGTCGATGTCATCTGCGTCGGTCACAAGCAAGTCGGCGCGCGCGCCCTCGTGGATTCCCCAATCCCTGCCAAGACCAAGCATGCCCGCCGGCGTGCTTGAAACAAGCTCGAAGGCGGTGCGGAGGTCGCCCAAACCCAGGTGACCCGCCGTGAGCGTCCAGCGCGCGACTTCCAGCAGGTCACCCGAGCCAATCGGCACGAACGGATCCTGGATATTGTCCGAGGCCGCCGCAACGCGCACGCCCGCGGCAAGGAGATCACGCAGGCGCGTGAGCCCTCGTGGGGGCAGCTGCTCCGCGCCGCGGCCCTGCAGAAAAAGGTTGGCGGCGGGCAGCGTGACAACGGCAATATCGGCCTCGGCGAGCCCACCCACGATGCGCTTCGCCTCATCGGGTGCGACCGCGCTCAGCGCACAGCAGTGACCGGCGGTGACCCGTCCCTGCATCCCGTGGGCGCGCGTGCGCGCGATGAGAGCATCGAACAGGAGCCGCTTGGGATCGAGATGCTCATCGACATGCATATCCAGCGGCAAGCCGCTTTTCCCGGCGAACTGGAACAGCAGATCGAGAAAGAGCAGCGGCTCGTCGGCGTATTGCGGCACGCCTCCGATGGCATCGGCACCCGCGGCGATTGCAGCTGCAAGCCATTGCCGGGCGGCATCGAGCCTGCGCGGAGCATCGCCGGTCAGGTGCGCCACCACCTGCAAGGTCATGCGCTCGCGGCAGCGCTCGCGCAGCTCAATCATGGCTTCAATCGCGCGCAGTCCGCTGTCGGATTCGATGTTGGTGTGGTTGCGGACGGCCACGGTCCCATGCCCGAGGCAGATGTCCAACGTACGCTCCGCGCGCGCAATGATGTCGGCGCGTGTCGCCGTGGCTGCAAAGCTGCGATAGGCAGCCGAGGCGCCTTCCAGCGTCCCGGCCGGGTTTTCCACCAGGCGCCGCGTGCGCGACTTGTCCAGGTGCTGATGCGCGTCCACCAGCCCCGGCACGACGAGCTTGCCGGCGAGATCGAAGGTTCTTTCCGCGCTCACGTCAGCGAGCGCGGGAGCAACTGCGACAATGCGGCCATCCCTGCCGATTGCGATGTCGAGCGGCTCCGGCGCCTTGGCGCCGGAACGCAGCGCCCGACCGCCCTTCAAAATAAGCGATGCGCTGGTCAATGTCGGCCCTCTTTGTAGGGGCGAGGCACTGCGTCGCCCCTACAAGTGTCATTCACGTGCCTACAAAACGGCGCGCTGTTGTATCTCAATCGTGCCCACAGGTATAATCTTCTGCAGCGACGGACACCCGCAGCAGGGCTCCCGGCAAGGCACGCGCGAGTGCGCTCCCCCAATTGAAACGCGAGAGGGATCATGGTCGAGAAACACGTTGTTCACAGGCGCACCGTCCTCGCGGGATCCGCGGCCTTGGCTGCCGCCGGAATCGCCGGACTGCGGTCCGGACCGGCACTCGCGCAGGCGGTGCAAGGGGTGACCGACAGCGAGGTTCTCATCGGAGCGCTTGGGCAGCTCACCGGTCCCTTCGCTTTCATCGGCGCACCGGGGCGCGACAACATCCAACTCGCGATCGAGAAGCTCAACGACGCGGGCGGGATCAACGGCCGCAAGCTGCGGCTCCTGTTCGAGCATGCCTCGACGCCGGCCGAGTCGGTCGCTGCCGCCAAGAAGCTCGTTGAAAACGACAAGGTGTTCGTCCTGGTTATCGCGAGCGGCAGCACCGGGGCGGCGGCCGCGGCGGACTACGTCCGCAGCGCGCAGATCCCGACCTACAACACCGTGGGCGCAACGCCGACCATCCGGGAGCCGTTCGCGCGCAACGTCTTTCACGGCACCATCCCGCCGGCGAGCATCACCGGCCAGGCCATGATTGATATCGGCTTCCAGGCGGCCCCCAATGCAACCAAAGTCGGGGTGCTTGCCGGCACGTATGCGTTCCCGCAATCGCACCTCGCCGAGATCAAGGCGCGACTGGAGAAGCGCGGCGGCCTCGAAGTCGTGGTCGAGCAGTTCGATGCCGCGGCGAGCGATTTCACCGCCCAGCTCGTGTCGTTTGCGCGCCGGCGCGTGCAGGTCGTGCTGATCCTCGGCAGCTTCACGGAAGCCGGTTTTGCCGTCAAGCAGGCGCCGGA
>DASXIG010000450.1:0-3973 GCA_036498105.1 Xanthobacteraceae bacterium
CCCTTGCAGCCATCGTTGAAAGAGGGGATCGGCCGCCTCGCCCGCGGAAGCGCCCGCGAGCCACGTGAGCAAGCACAAGCAGAGCACTTTAGAATTGCGCACCAGAGCCATCCTACCGGTTCATCCTACTTGCTTCCTTGCCCAATCCTGGGTGGCCTTGGACCACGGGGCAACGAGTCGGGCGATCCGGCGTTAACAAAAGCAAGAAAACGCCAAACCTATGGAGTTGCAATGTTGCAGGTTCCGCTCGAAATCGCGTTTCATAACATCGAAAGCTCGGAAAGGGCGGAGGAGGAGGTTCGCGCCCGGGTCGCGGACCTGGAACGCAGATACGACCGGCTGATCTCATGCCGGGTTCGCGTTGACCAGCGCGCGAAGGACCTCACCGGCGCCATCCCCCCGGTCGTCCACATCGAGATGGGCATCCCCGGTCATGGGGAGGTCGTCGTCAGTCACGAGCCCGACCACCTGCTAAGGAAGTACCAGCATCCCGACCTGCACAAGGCGATCAATGAGGCGTTCCGGATCGCCGAGCGCCGGCTACTCGATATCAAGGAGCAGAGGATCGACCGGGAGAAGGCGCCCGCGCATGATGCGGAGAGCCAATCCCTTGGGCAGATCGCGGAGATCACTCCCGGGCATGACTTTGGATTTATCCTGACCAAGGAGGGCGGGCTCCTCTACTTCCATCGCAACTCGGTTCTTTCGGGTGAATTCGATTCTCTGTCCCGGGGCGATCAGGTGCACTACAACGAGGATATCGGCGACACTGGACCGATCGCAACCAAGCTGCGCGTCAAGCCAAAGCGGCACATCAGCGGGTGAATTTCTTATATTTGATGCGATGGGGGATCGCTGAATCGGTTCCGAGCCTTCTCATCTTGTCCTGCTCGTAGTCCTGGAAATTACCTTCGAACCATTCGACGTGGCTTTCGCCCTCGAATGCCAGGATGTGGGTCGCAATGCGGTCGAGAAACCAGCGATCGTGGCTGATGATGACGGCGCAACCGGCGAAATCCTCGAGCGCCTCCTCCAGGGCGCGCAGCGTATCCACGTCGAGATCATTCGTCGGCTCGTCGAGCAGAAGCACATTGGCCCCCGACCTGAGCATCTTGGCGAGGTGGACCCGATTGCGTTCGCCGCCTGAGAGCTGGCCCACCTTCTTCTGCTGATCGGCACCCTTGAAGTTGAAGCTCGCGCAATAAGCGCGCGAGTTCATCTCGCGCTTGCCCAGGAGGATGATGTCGTTGCCGTCCGAGATCTCCTCCCACACATTGTGTTTTGCATCGAGCGAATCGCGGGATTGATCGACATAGCCGAGGTGCACCGATTCGCCGATCTTGATGGTGCCCGCGTCCGGCTTTTCCTGACTGGTGATCATGCGAAACAGCGTCGTTTTGCCGGCGCCGTTTGGTCCGATGATGCCGACGATTCCACCGGCTGGAAGCTTGAAGGAGAGATCGTCGATCAGAAGATTGTTGCCGTAACCCTTCCTGAGACGCTCGAAGTCGATCACGTTCTGCCCGAGCTGCTCCGCGACGGGAATGATGATCTGCGCCGTCTGCACCGATTTTTCCGCAGCCTTCTTCAGGAGCTCGTCATAGCGCTGGTAGCGCGCCTTTGATTTCGCCTGACGGGCGCGCGGGGATGCCGCGATCCATTCCTGCTCGCGGGCAAGGGTGCGCTGGCGCGCCTCTTCCTCGCGCCCTTCCTGCTGCAGTCTTTTCTGCTTCTGCACAAGCCAGGCCGAATAATTGCCCTGGTACGGAATGCCGCGGCCGCGATCGAGCTCGAGGATCCAGCCCGTGACGTTGTCGAGGAAATAGCGATCGTGGGTCACAATGAGGATTGCGCCGGGATAGTTGCGCAGATGGCCTTCGAGCCAATTGACCGATTCCGCATCGAGATGGTTGGTCGGCTCGTCCAGGAGGAGAAGATCAGGCCGCTCCAGCAGCAGCCGGCAGAGGGCGACCCGCCGGCGCTCCCCTCCAGAAAGTTTCGCCACATCGGCCTCGTCGGGGGGACAACGCAGCGCCTCCATCGCCTGATCGACCTTGGCATCGAGGTCCCAGAGGCCCTTGGCCTCGATCTCGTCCTGCAGTTTTGTCATCTCATCGGCTGTCTCGTCCGAGTAGTTCATGGCGAGCTCGTTGTAGCGCTCGAGGATGGCCTGCTGAGGGGCGACCCCCTCGAGCACATTGGCGCGCACGTTCTTTGCCGGATCCAGCCCGGGCTCCTGCTCGAGATACCCCACTGTAGCGCCCTGGGCGGCCCAAGCCTCGCCGGCGAACTCATTGTCAATGCCCGCCATGATGCGCAGAAGCGTCGATTTCCCGGAGCCGTTGACCCCCAGCACCCCGATCTTGGCATCGGGATAGAAGGAAAGATGGAGGTCCTCCAGGACCTTCCGATTACCCGGATAGACCTTCGAGAGGCCTTCCATGTGATAGATGAATTGACGGGCCATGAGACTGCCCTGCCCTCGTATTTGGGACGCGCAGCCACGGCTTGGTGCACGCTTGGCCCGCTCGCCGGTTGGGGAGAATTCGGCTGCCATGTAGCGGGGCGCGCATCCGAGAACAAGGCCGCCGCGGGATGCACAGGTGTGGCAACGGTTCATCGAAGTGTTAACCGAGATGGTACCTTTTTTGCCACGGTCGCCGACAAACTGAAATCGCAAGGGAATTTGTACTTCTTTTTAACAAATTTGGTCCGATGATGGCCGCACACCCGGACGCGGACTGCCGCAAGTCAGCATTCGGATTGGGGACTAAACCGACGAAAATCGGAGGGGGTCATGGGAACCAAAATGCGGGGTCAGGTCACTCACCACCAAGCGCCGGGCATGCTCGCCGAGTTTGCCAATCTCGTTAACGACCTGCTCAGGGGCCTCGTTGACCCCTACCGCCCGGAGTTGCATTACATGCGCGGACCCGGTCCCAAGTGGCACGCGAAGCACCACCTCGGCGGTGACTTCGGCGCGATGCCGGAACTCGTTCGGGTGCGCGTGAAGCGTTGACGGCTAGTGCGGTGAATTTGAAGTTCCTATCAGTCTTGCGGGCACGCCCCCGCTAGGAACTTCAAATTAAGAACCGCACTGGAATCATAGAGTTGCTAGTGTCCCTTTGATTCCGAAGTTCGCATCAGAGGTGGCGGCCACGGCGTGCGAACTTCGGAATCGGGACACTACCAGCAATGGCACGCTATCGCTGTGCGGTTCTCGACGACTATCAGAATATTGCGCTCAAAATCGCCGATTGGTCGAAGGTCGCAGGTGACCTCGACATAAAGGTATTCAACACCCATCTGGGCGCTCAGGACAGGGTTATCGAGGCGCTCGGCGCATTCGACATCGTCTGCGCCATGCGGGAGCGCACCGGCTTCCCGCGCGCGGTGATCGACAAGCTGCCCAATCTGAAGCTTCTGATCACGACCGGGCTGCGCAACGCCTCAATCGACGTTGCCGCCGCCAGGGAACGGGGAATCATGGTGTGCGGGACCCCGGCGGTCGGCAGCCCCACCAGCGGCATTGCAATCGGCCTGATGCTCGAGCTCAGCCGCCGCATCGGTTATGAGAACGCGCGCATGAAGGCCGGCGTGCCCTGGCAGAGCACCATCGGCCTCGACCTCGAAGGATTGACGCTAGGCGTTCTCGGCCTGGGCAAGCTGGGCACCCGGACCGCGCGCATTGCGCAGGCGTTCGGGATGAAGGTCGTAGCGTGGAGCCAGAACCTCACACCCGAAAAGTGCGACGAAGCGGGGGTCGCGTACGCGAGCAAGGAGGAGCTGTTCGGCCGTTCGGATTTCGTCACTATCCACCTGGTCCTCTCGGAGCGCACGCGCGGGCTGGTTGGCGCGAAAGAGATCGACCTCATGCAGCCGTCGGCCTACATCATCAACACGTCGCGAGGGCCCATCATCGATGAGCCCGCGCTGCTCGCGGCGCTGCGCGAGAACAAGATTGCAGGTGCCA
>DASXIG010000451.1:0-4207 GCA_036498105.1 Xanthobacteraceae bacterium
AGGCCCGCGAAAAAGAGCGCCATCATCGCAATCGTGATGAGCACCGATTTGATCACGAGTCCTCTATGATATCGTGGCGCGCGCATCAGGGGCACCGACAGGTCTATGCGGCGGAGGAACTCGTCGCGGTAGATTCCGGAAATGAGGAGCACGGTGAGCATAAGCCCCACGATGGCAACGGGCGACAGCGCCGCTGCGAAACTCGCATAGGGAATCTGCGAGAAACTGCCGATGATCATGTTTTGCGGATTTCCCGTGATCGTGGCCGTGCTGCCGACGTTCGATGCCATCGGGATCGCCAGTAGATACGGGATTGGGTTTCGTTTCAGCGAAATCACGAGCTCCGCGACCATCGGAGTCATGATCAGACAGATTGTGTCATTGACCAGAAAGGCTGAAAAAAAGCCGCACACCAGGACTACTGCCACCAGCAGCACGAGTGGGTGTTGGGCCCGGCGCATAATCAAGCCGTTCACAAGCCGGAAGAAACCCGACAGCTTGAGATTGGCCACGAGGATCATCATTCCCAGCAGCAAAGTAATCGTATTGAAATCGATTGCACGGTACGCCTCCTCAAGGGTTAGCACACCAAAGCCGACCATCAGCGCGGCTCCCAGGAGCGCGGCGCCGGCGCGATCGATCCGGTACCCGGGCAACTTCCCGACCGCGAGCACGAAGTACGTTCCGGCAAAGATGACAACAGCTGCGAGCGTGTGCCAGTCGTCCCAGAACCGCGCGGCTGTAGCCCACATCGATGAGTTATGCCCCGTGCTTCGCAGGCTATTTAATTCCAGCCGAGGATAGCACTCCTGGGCGCGGTAACACATGGGCTCGCGCCTTGATTCATCAAGCCGGCACGAACGCGAACTGCCGACGCGTCCTGGTACGTCGGGTAACTGAGGTGAAGCGGATCTGTTGTGAGCACACTGATTACCGCCGGTTTCGATCGCCGAGCAGGCTCCTGCCCACTGGTCGGTTGCAAACCGCTTTCATACCCGCTTAGGGTCCTTGCAGATTCGATATTCTACCGGGTGCTCGGGCTGGCGGGGGATCGATGACATTCGACCAATTGAAATGGCGCGAGCTTATCGCCCTCTTGGGCACCGGCGCAGTCGCGTGGCTGCTCGTGGCGCGTGCGCAGCTGCTGCCCCAGAAAGTCTCAACCAGCGGCCTCGTCGTGTTGCTCACGGGCGCGCTGCTCGGGAGCGCAACCCCCGCGGCGAGATCTCAATCGCAGCCCCCGGACAGCTCGCCCGCCCCCGCAGCAGTTCCTACGCCGGCAGAGAAGCTCACCGACAAACTATACCCGAAGTGGAAATTGTCGGATGTTCCCGACCTGAGCCAGCCGATATTCCTGAAAAAGGGATCGCGCGTGTGCAGGGCCGACAGCCCCCTGATGATTTCGGCCATCGTGGGCGGCGACCCGCATTTTCTGTTCCAGAATAAGGAGTGCGAAGCCGTCGACGCAGAAATCGGCGTGCAGGTCATAGACCGCTGTGCAGGCGAGCAGGCCCCTTGCAATGCGTTGTTCCGTTTCCAGGAGAAGTTTGCGGTCGTTTTCATTACCTGGGACGGTGCACCCAAGACGATCGCCATCGATCTGTTGCAGATGCGGCCGCTGCTCGCGATCGGGACGCCGATGTCATGGGTAGCAAAGTCGAGCTTGCAAAACCGAAAGTAGCCAAGGCCATCTATTCGCCGCAATACCGTAGTGACAACAATGGCGGCAACCCCTGTACTGCCGCCGCAGCGCTGAAGGCATCGTATTCGGTACAGGTATCTCGGGAGGGTGGCGTGCGAGCCCCAGCAGCGTTGATTCTTGGCCTGGTGCTGTCCGGGTGCGGACTAGGCAGTATGCAGGATGCCCGCAACGAGTACCAGAAATCGACCGACAAATATAACGCATGCGTGGCCGCCAGCCCCGGCATGCCGCAACGCTGCGAGACACTGCGGCTGGCCATGGAAGCGGACGGCTACAAATACAACGAGGTGTCCCCGAACCTCCTGGACAAGCTCATGCCCGGTGGGGACAAAGAGAAACCGGCGGGCAAATACAGCGAATGCCTGGCCGCCAATCCCGGCGCTGCGGAAAAGTGCGACGCATTGCGGGTCGCGATGGAAGCCGAGCAGCGCAAGCCCGACAAGGGATTCACCTTACGGCCGGGCACTCCGCCGCCGGACTTCGCAAACGCGAACTATTAGCCGAGGGCCTTTCTATCACGTCGGTTGGCCAAAGTGAGGACGGCAGCTTTCCTCCTCGCGGCAGCAGCGGGCTTGGCCGGGTCCAGCTCCAGTGCGCCGGCCGAGACGCAACCGTGCCGCTCCATGGAGCAAGCGCACAATGCGTACACCATCTGCGAGGTCGATCTGCGCAAGCAGGTGGTGAGACTCTATTGGAAGCGCCCGGACGGGACTTCCTATGCCGACCTTTCCGCCCTCCCGCGCGCTCTCGAGGGCGACGCAGGCAGGCTGTTGTTCGCCACCAATGCCGGCATGTTCGATGAGGCGCTCAAGCCGGTAGGTCTCTATGTGGAACAGGGGCGCGAGCTCGTGCGGGCGAACACCGCCTCGGGCTATGGCAATTTTCACATGAAGCCGAACGGGATTTTCTATATCGCCGCCGATCGGGCGGCGGTCGTGGACACGCGCGAATTTCTCAAGCAGCGCCCCCAGGCCGAGCTCGCCACGCAATCGGGCCCCATGCTGGTGATCAACGGGCGCCTGCATCCTCGCTTCAACCGGCGCAGCACGTCGCTCAAACCGCGCACCGGCGTGGGCGTGCGCGCGGACGGCAATGTGGTATTTGCCGTCTCGCAGGGTGAGGTGTCGTTCGACGCCTTTGCCCGCCTGTTCCGGGACGGGCTGAATTGCCCGAATGCGCTCTTCCTCGACGGCGGCAGCGCCGCGAATCTCTATGCGCCGTCGCTCAACTATCACAGCAACCTGCTGTCGCTAGGCCCGATGCTGGCGGTATTCGAGAGAAACAGAGGCGCAAGCCGGTAATACGCGCGACTGCGCTCACAGCATCACCGTTCCGCCGTCGACCGCGATGGTCTGGCCCGTGACCAGCCCACTCGCATCGGAGATGAGCCAATGGATGGTGCCAACCAGATCCGAGGGCACCAGATTGCGCGCGATCGCCTGTCCGAGCTTGATGGTCTCGAGCGCCTTGTCGGCCTTCTCTGCGAAGAATTCGCGCGCCGCCTCGGTCAGGACTGCGCTCGGCGCGACAGCGTTCACCCGTATGTTGTCACGCCCCAGCTCGCGGGCCAGGCCGCGGGTCAGTCCGATCACGGCGGCCTTGGAGGTCGTGTAGTGCAGGCCGTACGGCATCCCATAGGTGGCTGCGAGCGAGGCAATATTGACAATGCTGCCGCCGCCGGTGCGGCGCATGGCGGGCACCACCGCCTTGCAACAATTCCAGATGCCCTTGACGTTCACGGCCATGGCGGCGTCCCAGTCCGTTTCGCTGATGGCGTCGAACCGGCCGCCTTTGAGCGCGCCAAAAAGAGCAGCATTGTTGATGAGCGCGTCGATCCGGCCGAAGGCGTCGAGCGCGGTGCGCGCCACGTCCGCTGCCGACGCGGCGCTTGCGACGTCGAGCTTGGTGGCGGTTGCAGTCCCCCCTTCTGCCTTCACCAGGTCGAGGGTTTCGGAGCAGTCGTTGACGTCGCCGATCACGATGCGCGTGCCCCGGCCACCGAGGTAGCGCGCGTATTCCTGCCCGATCCCGCGCGCCGCGCCGGTGACGATAACGACTTTTCCTTCGATATTCATGTCGGCATCTCCTTCAAGCGTGGGCGGGCTAGCGGTCGAGCTCGCTCCGGCGAGATCGCTGCTAACAGCCGACTTGCGGCTAAGCCACCCTACCCACTAACAACAGGAATCACATTGCGCGGGCGTAGGCCTGGTCGATCAAGCGGACGGCGCGAGCGCAGTCGTGCACGCTGATCGGTGGCGGCACGCCTTTCTGCCAGCGATCGAGCGCATCTCGGACGGCGGTGAAATAGGGCGCGGTGACGCTCGTGCCCGGGTAGGTCTCGTCCCCCTCCGAGGTGGCGAGCTTCAGGATTCCATCCTTCATCGTGAGAATGGCATCGCGGCCGGCGATCTTCCACTCTCCGTCCGTGCCGTCACGCGGGAAGCCGTTGCCGACCTCGACGGTGCCGAGAATGCCGCTCGCCGAGCGGAGCATCACCGAAGCGTA
>DASXIG010000452.1:0-4754 GCA_036498105.1 Xanthobacteraceae bacterium
GCTGACGCGCACGAATTTGCGGTTCATGGCGCGCGCGATCGATTGTCCCAACGACGTCTTGCCGACGCCGGGGGGGCCGACGAAGCACAGGATCGGCGCCTTGCCCTGGGGCGCGAGCTTGCGCACGGCCAGATACTCCACGATGCGCCGCTTGATCTTCTCCAGGCCGTAGTGGTCCTCATCGAGTATCCTGCGCGCCTCGGCAATGTCGATCGGCGCGGGCTCGGGCAGCTTCCAGGGCAGCTCGATGAGCCAATCGAGATAGGTGCGCACCATGCCGTATTCGGCGGCTGCCTCCGGCATACGCTCAAGCCGGCGGAGCTCCTTGCGCGCCTGCTGCTCCACCTCCTCGGGCATGCCGGCCTTCGTGATCGCTTCGCTGAGCTCGGCGATTTCGGCTGATTTGCCCTCGTCGCCCTCCCCGAGCTGGCGCTGGATCGCCGCCATTTGCTCGCGCAGCAAGACTTCGCGTTGCCGCTTGTCGAGCGCCACCTTGGTTTGCTGGCCGATCTCGTTCGAGAGCCGGAGGATCTCGATGCGATGCGCCAGCATGCGCGAGACCTTGTCCATGCGCGCGGAGAGATCGACCGTTTCGAGGATCTCCTGCTTCTCCTCGGGACTGACGTCCATGTAGGTCGCTGCGAGATCGGCGAGCGCCGCCGGCGAGGTGACCCCCTGGATCGCGGCCGCCAGCTCAGGGGGTGCCTGAGGCAACAGCTGAACGGCTTCGAGGGTCTGCTGCTTGAGATGAATGAAGCGTGCTTCAATCTCGGGCGAGCGCGGCTCGGGCTCGGGTATTCGGAGCACACGCGCGACAAAGAACGGCCAGCCGTTGAGGAATTCCGTAACCTGGAAGCGCTGATCGCCCTGGCAAATGAGATGATGCGTGCCGTCCGGCGCCGTAATGTAGCGCACGATGTTGGCCACCGTGCCCATGCGGTGCATGTCGATCGGCGTGGGATCGGCAACATCGGCCGCGCGTTGCATGAGAATGCCGACCTGGCGCTGGTCGCGGACCGCCTGCTGTGCTGCCGCGATGGAGCGCGGGCGGCCCAGCGTGATCGGCAGCACGAGGCTGGGAAACAGCACGACGCCGCGAACCGGGACGATGATCAGCGCATCCGGCGGCAATGGCGGCGCGGCAGATGTGTGCTGGCTCGAGCTCTCCTGGGACGAGTCGAGGAACTGAGCGTCAGCCAAGGGATGCTCCTGGCTTCTGCAATGTGATCAGCAAGCAGCCGTTGCGGGCTGAACGACGCACTCCGCTGTAGCGTCCGGCGGGAAGGCGCACGCGGCGCTCGAAACGACCCTGCGGAAGTTCCAGGCGATGGATGATTGCGGTGCGCAACTCGTTCGGAAGCGTGCGCGCGCCGGCGACCAGGAGATCGGCACCTTCGATCACCGCCTCGACGTCATCGGGATCGACGCCGGGCAGTGCGATCAGGACGAGGATCTCGCGTTCGGTTTCCAGCATATCCAGCGGGGGTTCCCAGGCCGGCAGCCTGGCTGCTGGAGTCAACGGCCTGAAAAGCTCGCGGTTCATCCGCTCCGCGCGCGCCAGCATCTCGCAAGCCTGCGACCACATCCAATCGCGGGGAAACCTCTGGTCCATTTGTATCACCTGCCCCTGCAACCCGGATTTGAGGGCTCAGAGGTGCAAATGCAATAGCGCTCGCTCCATCGCTCCGTAAGGCGCACTGTCTCGCCCGCTTTCGGCATGCGTGTGCGCTGATGGAGGGCGACGCATGCGCCGTCCCTACGGAAGGCGCGGAGGTCGCCTCTGGAACCCTACTTCCCCAGCCAATGGTTGAGAAAAGCGGTCAGCCAGGCATGCCCCGCGGGATCGTAGACCGGGCGATCTGCAAAGTGCGCCGCTCTGGGCTTGGCGTTCGGGAGCAGCATGCGGTCGTGTCCGCGCGTGGTCCACCTGCACATCATCGCATGGGTCACATCGGGATGAAATTGCAGAGCGAATGCGGAGCTACCATACCGAAATGCCTGCACCGGAAACGAGTCGCCCTCCGCCAGCAGATCCGCGCCCAGCGGCAGATCAAAACCCTCCCGGTGCCATTGATAGACCTGCTCTGGCCAGGGATCGCAGACGCTGCGTCCCACGCTGGTCGGCCGGATGGGATAATAGCCGACCTCCGCATGTCCGTCGGGATGCTTGTAGACGCGACTGCCGAGATGATGGGCCAGCATCTGCGCTCCGAGGCAGATGCCGAGAAAAGGCTTGCTCTCCCGCAACGGTACCGCCAGCCAGTCGATCTCCCGGCGGATGAATTCATCCTTATCGTTTGCGCTCATCGGCCCGCCGAAAATGATGGCACCGGCGTGTCCCTGCATGGTCTCGGGCAAAGGCTCGCCGAAGCGCGGGCGGCGCCGATCGAGCGTATAGCCGCGCTGGCGCAGTGCATGCCCCACCCGACCAGGGGTCGAGGTCTCCTGATGCATCACAATGAGGATCGGGAGCGGCATGCGTGCTCAGGCGAAAAGCTTTGGAGCAGGATCACGTTCTTCGAATCGTCATCCTGCTCCATGTCTTTGTTGCCCATGTCCTTCTTCGCAAAAGTGGGTCCAGCCCGAGGGCAGGCTTTTGCGGACATGCGCGTGCGAGGAAAGCGGCCCGCGCGCGTGCTCATTTCCCCATGCATGTTACGCAGGCTCTCATGCCTTCCTGATCTTTTGACTGGCGTAAATCATTTTCAGAAGCAACGCGCGCGGCAGAATGCGGGCGAGCACGGGAGCTGGCTTGTTGGCCCAGCCCGGCACGACCATGCGGCGGCCCTGCTTGAGGCCTTGGTAGGCCTCTTGAGCTACCGTCTCCGCGGAGACGGAAACGAAGGCAGGAATTCGGCTCGCGTCCATCCCCGCACGAGCCTGAAACTCCGTCGGCACCACGCCAGGACAAACGGTGGTAACGCGCACGCCTCGCGGCCTGAGCTCCTCGTGCAGGGCCTCGCTGAACGAGATCACATAAGCCTTGGTGGCGTAGTAGACCGCCATGCCGGGCCCCGGCATGAAGCCCGCGACCGATGCCACATTGAGGATACCGCCTCTACGGCGCTCGATGCTCTCGATGAAGGCGAGTGAGAGCTCGGTGAGCGCCCGCACATTCACGTCGACCATCGCAAGCTGCCGCTGGCGGTCGAGCTTGTCGGCCGCGCCCATCAGGCCGAAGCCCGCGTTGTTGACGATGATCTCAGGCTCGAGCCCGCGCTGAGCGAGCGCTTCGCCGATATCGCGCGCCGCGTCGACGCGCGCCACATCGAGGCGCAGCACCGCCGGCCGGACGCGCCCTTTGGCGGCAATGGCATCGGCGACGCTGGTCAGGGCCTGCTCCCGCCGCGCGATGAGCACGAGCTCGTGGCCTTGGGCCGCGAACTCGTGCGCCAACGCCGCTCCGATGCCTGACGATGCCCCGGTGATCACCGCAACCGGGCGGCGTTCCGCCGTCACGACTCCTGACCCCCGCGTTCGCCGGCGACGCGATGACCAAGCTCGATACGCTCGCGCGAGGAGATGCCCAAGAGGTCAGCCGCCCGCCAGATCAGGTTGCTCTCGAATTCGCTCACGCGCCCATCCGCGTAGACGATCTCCCACATCATCTCGACCATGCGCCGGCGTCCGTCTTCATCGAGCGTACGGTTGAGAAGGCGGGTGAAGTGGTAGAGGTCGACGGCTTCATGCTCGACCTGCGTGGCCTCCGCGACCAATGCATCCGTCTCGGCTTCATCGAGATCGAACCCGCGCTTGATCACGTCGTGCAGGGTCTTGCGCTCGACGTCGGAGATGTTGCCGTCGATCTCGGCAGCGTGCACCAGCAGCGCAGCCGCCGCGAGGCGATAATCGTTCGGCTCGAAATGCGCCGGCTGCTTGCCGCCTTGGGAGACGTCGGCGAGGAACTTGCGAAAGCTTTCTAACATCGGCGGATCCTGCCTGTCCCTTGGAGTGGAACCCGGTTCTTGCAGCCAAATCAAGTTGCCGTGCCTGCTTCGTAGGGGCGACGCACTGCCTCGCCTTCTTTCCGCATACGTGGCTGTGGATGGAGGGCAACGCATGCGTCGCCTCTACTGGATCCCCTTGCCCTTGCGGAAGCTGGCCTCGAGCAATTCGAGATTGGCCCGGATGTAGGGATTGCCGGGGTCCTGCGCTTGTGCCTGCACCAGAGTCTCGCGCGCCCGGCGGTAGTCGCCGCGCAGCATGTAGGAGTAGCCGATATTGTTGAGGATCTCCGGGGTGGCGCCGGCAATCCTGGTGGCCTGCTCATAAGCCCGGTCGGCCAGATCGAATCGGCGCAGCCGATCATAGGACGCGGCAAGTCCGACCCAGGATTCGAGGTCGCGCGGATGCATCTCGACAGCCTTGCGGAAATGCCGCTCGGCCAGGCCGAAGTCCGCGGCGCGGAAATATTTCTTGCCGAGGCTGAGGTCGTCGTTGGGGTCTTTGCCGAGCAGGCCCTTGGGCACGGCATCGGGCTGGAAGTCGTTCGGGGGAGGGCGCACGCTCCCGGTCGCGGCAGGGTCGGCATCAGCAGGCGAGGGGAGAGATTGCGTGCTCTCCGCCTTGGAGTGAAACAGGTCGCCCAGTTTGACGGAGGTCTCGCAGCCGGTGAGGGTCAACAGGCAGGCGGCCATCGCAACGAGCACCCGACCCGCAGTTGTTGGCATGGCGCATTTCTCTCGACGACCAAGCCGTCGCGAGCCCGCCTATTCCCGCACGCGACAGCTCCGGTAACGGCCCAGCAACAACCG
>DASXIG010000453.1:0-1535 GCA_036498105.1 Xanthobacteraceae bacterium
CCGTGTAGGCGCCGGTCGCCTCGATCAGCACCTTGTCGCCGATCGCAAGCGAGACCGGCAGCGGGTAGGGGTTCTTCTCGTACAGCACGTCCACCGAATCGCAGGTCGGCCCCGCAATGATGCAGGGCGAGGTCTCGTCGCGGTCACGCGGCGTGCGGATGGGATAGCGGATGGATTCGCCGATGGTCTCGGCAAGACCATGGAACTTGCCGATGTCGAGATAGACCCAGCGCAGCTCGTCTTCCGGCGAGCGCTTGGCGATCAGCACCACCTCGGCCTCTATGATGCCCGCGTTGCCCACCAGCGCGCGGCCCGGTTCCACGATCGTCTCGGGGATCGCGTTGCCGAAATGCTTGCGCAAGGCACGGAAGATCGCCCGGCCGTAGGTGTCGAGCCGCGGCGTCTTGCGCACATAGCGGGCGGGAAAACCGCCGCCCAGATTGACCATCGCGAGACCGATGCCGCGCTCGGCGCAGGTGCGGAAAATCGCCGCGGTCGAGGCAAGCGCACGGTCCCAGGCTTCCACGTTGTGCTGCTGGGAGCCGACGTGAAAGGAGATCCCGTACGGCACGAGCCCCAGCCGATGCGCCAGCTCGAGGATGTCAGGCGCGTAGTCCGGCTCGCAACCGAATTTGCGCGACAGCGGCCATTCGGATCCGGTGCCGTCGCAATGAACACGGCAGATCGCGCGGGCGCCGGGCGCGCAGCGCGCCACCTTTTCGACCTCGGCCTCGCAGTCCACCGCAAACAGCGTCACGCCGCGGGCCGCCACCGCGGCGATCTCGCTCTCCTTCTTGATGGTATTGCCGTACGAGATGCGGTCCGGCGCAGCGCCGGCCGCAAGCACCGCCTCGGTCTCGCTCACTGAAGCCACATCGAAGCAGGAGCCGAGCTCGCTGAGGACCTTGAGGACCTCGGGCGCGGGATTGGCCTTCACCGCGTAGAACACCTTGGTGTCGGGCAGCGCCTTGGCGAACATGAGATAGTTCTCGCGCACGACGTCGAGGTCGAGCACGAGGCAGGGTCCGTAATCTGTGCGTTGCTTGAGGAACTCGCGGATGCGTGCAGTCATCTCGACTGTACTCCCTCTCCGGCATGGCGGCTCACGCCACCTGGTGAACCTCCTGTGATGCGTGCGGCCCGCCTGCGCGCGCCGTGCACCACTTCGATTGCTGCCTTGGTCCGGATGAGGGAGGAATCCCGTTCCGCACGCCCGGCAAGAAGGACAAGCCTCTTCGGTGATCCGGCAAATGCGCCGGGAGTCCCAAAAAAGCCCGCTCCGTCGTTGCTTTAAGCCGCGTCCCCCGTGGAGAGCGGGGTGCGCCGGTTCGCCTCCGGCTGCCGATCGCATGAGCAAGGAAGTCAGGTCACTTCCTTAGGCGGCTGTCCGGCCTCTTGTCCGGATGCCCACCGACCGACACACGGCCACAGGCACGTGCGAAATTGGGCGTTTATCAGATAAGCGAAGTCACCGTGAATCGCAAGCGATTTGGTCTAATGATCACCGTTCTCTAGTGCGCATCATTCTTGCGGCG